>CAYWCH010000020.1:16547-17141 GCA_964456715.1 uncultured Anaerolinea sp.
CAATGCCATCAATGTCGGCATGCAGCCAAAAGGTTCACCTTTGAAGTTTAAGTCCAAACCTGCTACGATCACACGGATTCCTTTATCCGCCATCTCCTTGACCACCTCAACGATGCCTTCATCGAAAAATTGCGCCTCATCTACGCCCACCACAGTGACATCGACCGTGAGTTGTTTGAGAATATCATCCGATTTGTTCACGGGGATGGCTTCAAATGTGGAACCTGCATGCGATGCAACCCGTAGTTCATCATACCGGTTGTCGATCGCTGGCTTGAAAACGATCACCTTTTGCCTGGCAATGGTGGCTCTGCGTAACCGCCGGATCAACTCATCAGTTTTACCGCAAAACATCGAACCGCAAACCACCTCGATCGATCCAGAGTGATGCTCCATTTAAGCCCTCCAACCCATTAATATGTTTAAACCATATTATCAATATACGGCAATTTTCACAAGCAAATCATCCGAACGTTTACCAAACAAAATCAACCTCCGGAATACCGGAGGTTGATCTCAATTCTTACACACTAGACAGCGATTTCGTCAGCAGCGGCCGGGAGATTATATCCCAGGGTTCGCAGGCTCTTTTTC
>CAYWCH010000021.1:0-11509 GCA_964456715.1 uncultured Anaerolinea sp.
TTGTCGCCTGTGATCGAACCTCCCACCCCACCCGCACCGAGGGTTAGCGAGGGCATCACGCCGGTGGTCAGGCCAATGGCGCCGAGCGAACTCATTGTGTTCACCACGATGCGGAACACCGGTTTTTCAAGACCGAAAGCCAGGATCACCTTCTCATCCGTGGCGTGGATCGAGAGGCTGTGCCCGCGCCCGCCGAACTGGATGAGTTCGATGCAGCGTTCGCAACCGGCTTCCCAACCGTCGCAATCGTACCAGCCGAGCACGGTCGTCAGTTTCTCGCGCGAGAGTGGTTCCTTGGGTCCGACCTGGTTGATCTTCGCCACCAGCACACGCGTCCCATGGGGTACAGCGAAGCCCGCCATCCCGGCCAACACTTCGGCAGGCTTGCCCACCGTAGCGGTGTTCATGGCGCCGTCAGGGGTAAAGAGCAGCTTGCGAAGTGCGTCGGTCTGCTGGGGTTCGGTAAAATAGGCGCCATTTTGCTGCATCAACTGCATCAAGCGGGCAGCAATGGGATGGTCGGCCACTACGGCCTGCTCGGTGGCACAAATGGTGGAGCAATCGAAAGCCTTGCTGGCTACGATGTATTTGGCCGTCTTCTCCACGTCAGCCGAGCGGTCAACATAGACGGGCACGTTGCCAGGGCCAACGCCGTAAGCTGGTTTACCTGTGGAATGTGCCGCCCGCACCATCGGCGTGCCGCCGGTGGCAAGGATGAGCGCGGTGTATTTATGAGTCATCAATTCGTTGGTGCCCTGCAAGGAAATATTGCGCATGCAGGCGATCAGCCCTTTGGGAGCACCGTTCTCTTCAGCCACGCGGGTCAGGAGCGCGGCCGCTTCCTGGCTGCATTTGGCCGCCGAGGGATGCGGAGCAATGATGATGGCGTCGCGCGCTTTTACGGCTGAAATGACCTTGTAAATAACCGTTGAGGTGGGATTGGTGCTTGGAGTCAGCGCCGCGACCACACCCATCGGCCAGGCGATCTCGACCATATGCTTTTCCACGTCATTGCGGATGACGCCAACCGTTTTGATATCCTTGATGCTGTTCCAGACATTGCGTGAAGCGAATTCGTTCTTGAGTTTCTTATGCTCGGCGTGTCCATAGCCGGTCTCTTCATGCGCCATGCGTCCCAGGCGTTCAGCCGCTCCAAAGGCAGCATCCGCCATGGCGGCGCAAACGCGGTCCACCTGTTCCTGCGAAGCTTTGCACCAGATCTTCCAGGCCTCGTAAGCATCTGCGACGAGGGTGCGGGCTTCTTGTATGGAAAGCAAATCCTTATCGAGTTCGGCCATCAACCATCCTATTTTTGGAACGTGGTTTTGCCTTCGACTTCAAGCGAATCGATCATTGCCATGATGACGGCATCAACCGGGGTGTCTTTGGTGATATTCGTCTGGCGGGCGCTGGATCCAGCCGCGGTCAGAACCAGGTCACCCACGCCGGCATCGACCGTGTCGATGGCGACGAAGGGTTTCCCTACTGGTTCGCCGCGTTCATCCGTTTGCCGGACGATCAATAGCTTGCGTCCGGAAAGTTTTTCATCTTTGATTGTGGAGACTGTCGTACCTATCACTCTGGCGATCAGCATGGCAACACTCCTGGTACCTGATTAATATGCCTTCGAAGCTGCGGCAGGTTCAGCCGGTTTGGCTTCCGGGCTGCCAGCCTGGATGATCTTGACGCCAGCGCTGGCTCCGATGCGGGTGGCGCCGGCAGCCACGAGGGCTTCGGCTTCTTCGCGATTGTGAATGCCGCCCGAGGCCTTGACGCCGATGGTCGGACCCACCGTGCGGCGCATCAATTCAATATCATGGACAGTTGCCCCGCCGCCCGAGAACCCGGTGGAGGTCTTGACGTAATCCGCCCCGGCTTCCTTGGAAAGCAGGCAGGCAACCACCTTTTCTTCATCCGTCAACAGCGCGGTCTCAATGATCACCTTGGTGAGAGCGCCGGCCTTATGCGAGGTCTCGACCACGCCGCGAATATCGCGGGCAACCAGTTCGTTCTCACCGGCCTTTAGTGCGCCGATATTCAATACCATATCGATCTCGGTGGCACCGTTATCGAGGGCATTCTTTGTTTCAAAAGCCTTGACTTCTGCCGAGGTGGCTCCCAGCGGGAAACCGATGACCGTGCAGACTTTCACGTCAGACCCGCGCAGCAGGTCGGCGCATAACTTAACATGGGTCGGGTTGACGCAGACCGAGGCAAAATGATATTTACGGGCTTCGAAACAAAGTTGGGCGATCTTGTCTGAGGTGGCGTCGGGTTTGAGCAGGGTGTGGTCGATCATGCCGGCCAGCGAAGCATCCTGCGGGATCACACCCACCGTGGAGGTGAGTCGTTCGGCTCCGGCACTGACTACATGACCGGCGTTATCGAAGCAGGTTTTCACTTTCATACCATTGGCCACTTCCACCACACAGGTGGCGCCATCGGCCAGCTTTTCCTGCTCTTCCTTTTCGGCCATCGAGAGCAGCACCTCGCGGGTGATGATCTCGACCAGGGTTTCCACTTGCTTAATATCGATAGCCATTATTTATTGTCCTTCAGAAACTGTTTTTCAACAGCGATGATCTTGTCAATGCGTTTTTGGTGCCGTCCGCCGCCAAACTCGGTGGTCAGCCAGGTTTTCAGGATCAATTTTGCCTGGTTGGTGCCGATCAGTCCGGCTCCGAGGGTGAGCACATTGGCATCGTTATGCTCGCGGCTGTTGGAAGCCGATGCAAAATCGTAAGCCATGGCCGCTCGCACACCGGGGACCTTGTTTGCAACCATACAGGAGCCGATCCCGGCGCCATCGATCATCACTCCCCGCCAGGCCGCGCCGCTGGCCACTTTTTGTGCCACCGCCAGCGCGAAATCGGGGTAATCGACGGCTTCCTTGCTGTTCGTTCCACAATCCAGTATATCAAATCCGAGCGCCGTCAGGTCGGATTTAAGAGCCTCTTTTAACTCAAAACCGCCATGGTCTGCACCAATGGCGACTTTTCTTTTGCCTGTGGCGGGTTCTGCTTTGACTGCCTCCGGTTTGGGGGCAGCCGGAGCCTGGGACGCGGGTTTGGCAGCCACGGGAATCGGGGCGTTCATGGTGCCGATCGTTCGGATTACGACCCGTTCGACGATATTATGGATATCTTCATCAGGAATCGGTGACATATGCTGCAACTCCGTACTTGACGAATCGTCTGAAAAGTTGGATAATGTAACTGGTAGTGACCACATTACCACTTTCAGGATTAATAATACCACTTCGAGGGACCAATGTCAAGAACGATCGATCCATATGCCGCAGTACCGAAGTATTTTCAACTGGCCTCGATCCTGCGCCAACAAATTGACAACGGAGAATGGCAGCCGCGCAGCGCCATCCCCTCTGAACGCCAATTGGAGGTGTTGTACAACGTCAGCCGCACCACCATCCGCGAAGCCATCGATTACCTTACCCGCCAGGGATATCTCTACCGTGAACACGGACGAGGCACCTTCGTTTCTCCCCCCAAACTGCAAAAAGGCTTGATGGAATTGACCAGCTTTTCAGAAGACCTGATCAAACGCGGCATCCGGCCCGGGCAGATCATCCGCGACATCAGCACGGTCATTCCTCCCGCCTCGATTCTTCAGCGCATGGAACTCGCACCGGGAACTCCCCTGCTGCGGCTTGAACGTATCCGTTTGGGTAACGATGTTCCCATCGGCCTGCAAACCTCTTATCTCTCACTCGAACCCGGTCAGACCATCAGCCGCGCTGAGATGGAAGCAGCCGGATCGCTTTACCGGTTGATCCAGGAGAAATTCCACATCATCCCCTCCGAAGCGGATGAAACGCTTGAAGTGACCATCGCTACAAAACAAGAAGCGGAACTCCTTCAAGTTGAGGAAGGAGCACCGCTTTTATTGAGTGAACGGCTTCTTTTTGCCCAGGACCGCAAGCCGGTGGAATACGTTAAGATCCTCTACCGCGGCGACCGTTACCGATACTACGTCAGGTTATCGCGCTGACCCGGTCATTGCTCCACGGGGGGAACAAAGAAGGCCACAAAATCACGCCCTTCGATGGTTGATGTGTGCAGTGTGGCAAACCCATTGGGATACAACTCTTTTAGCTTCGCCAGGTCATCTGTGGCATCAGCCTTGACGATGAACATCTTGGCATTCGAGTTTGATAGCGAATCGGTATAATGCTCCGGCCACAGGGCAAAATCCTTATCGGGATAACCCGCTTCCACGGCCACCAGACGCGTATCTGCCCAGTAAGCCAGCCCGGAAACATAGCAGGTTTCCGGCGTACCCACCGAGTCGATAAAATCCTTGCAAACCTGTCCCATCTCTTTCGTGTTCCAGGTGGCGTTGGCGTATGAAATGCGGTACTGGTTGAAGACAATATCGTAATTTTGCCTGGCAGAAACGAAAACCAGGAACAAGGCCAGCAGCGTGACCACCACTCTGCCAAAATGCCCTTTGCTCTTTTGCCACAGACTCTCAAACACGCTCTGGAATCCGAGGACCGCGATGATGATGATCGGTACGGCAGCACCCCCCAAACGGCTTGGAGATGGGTTTTCGTTCGGGAAAGCCAGCGCCATGATGGAAGGCAGCATCAGGATGGGAATTGAAAGGAGCAGGAACAAATCCAGCCATTTACGTTCTCTCAGCCAGCGTATGAAAATGATCGCCAGCCCAATGAAGTAGAAGGCGGCTGTGATCACATCCAGACCGGGGCGGTCGGTGACCGAAATGAACCAGGTATTGCCGTCCTTCCAGAAGGGCATCGAGAACGCGTTCCAACAATTCTGCAAGAACACAGCTACCACGTTATCTGCGAGTGGTACCTCGGCAGAGGTCATCCGCGTGACCGTGCGCAGCGCGATCTCGGTGGGATATTCATACGCATATCGCAGCAAAGGCAACGCCATGATGATGGCGAAAATGGTGACAACTCCCAACCCCCACCAGGCCTGCTTGCGGGTCTGTTTTGTCTTTTGGTGAAATACATAAAGCAGGATTGCCACCACAACCAGCAGGGGCACGATGCGAAAAGCGGAATAGCCGTTTAAGCCCAGCCCCAGCAGAATACCAGTGAGGATAAAGTAATTCCGCTTTGATGTCCGCAGCGCTTTGACCAGGAAATACGTCACAATCGCCACAAAAACCGGGTACAGCACCAACCGCAGCCCCACCCGGGCGATGATATTGATCCACTGGGCATAACCCATGAACAGCATGGCCAACAATCCGGTCCAGCGGTTACCAAGTTCCTTGCCCAGTTTATAAACAAATATTTGCCCCACCAGGAACGCGAGTGCCATGCTCAGTTTGAGGGTGGTAAATGAGATCCCTGCCCCGAACCATTTGATCAAGGCGGCGGCCAGGTAAAACTGGACGGCTTCGCGCCCGGCGTTCGTGGGCATGAAGATCGAGTATTTGCCGTTGAGGATCTCTTCGATATTCAGAATCTTTTCTATATGGTCGCTGGTCATTTCCAGGGGGACGCTTGAAAGCTGGCTCAGATGGAACCAGGCTCCGACCACGAAAACGAGAATGACCAGTAGATTCCACCAATCGAGGCGGATGTTCAGGAATGGTTTCTTGATGTATTCCACTGATTTTTGAGCGATGTTACGAATCCCGGATCCCGGCTCCGGTATCCAAAATGCCAGCAGCGCTGCCGCAATCGTCAGGAACCAGATGAACACGTTCAGAACCGTAAACGTGTTGTGGCTCATGGTCAGGAAAGTCAGCAGCATCAAGGGCAGGCAAACCAGGAAGGGGATGGGTTTGAATCCCAGGGCCATGGCCGGGCTCTCGTCCAGGGGCAATTGCGGCGTCAGCCACTCCTTTTTGAGAATGCCCAGGATCAACAGACCAAAAGCCGCGGTGTAGAGGATGATCGCCCAGGGAACATTACGAGCGGGAGGTTCCAACAATCTTTGGGCGAATAAAGCAAAAAACGGCACCAACACCAACCGCCAGGGGAAGGAGGATTGCAGCAGATCTTCCGACTCATCCTCTGTGGTTTCTTCAAGATCGCTCTCCGGCTCTTCAGCCGGTTCGATCGCCATGTCTTCTTTTTTGAACCAATTTCTTGGTTTCAGTTTTTCATTTAAGTAATCGAGGACACTTGGTTCTTCCATTTTGCCTGTCCCTATTTCCTTTGTGATTTTGTTCAGCAGCAATTTTCCCCAATTATAAACCGAATCATTAAGCAAATGCCCCGCTGGAGCGGGGCACTATGATCTTCCAAAGTGATCTACTTTTTGGCTTTGGCCATTTGCGAGATCACGTTGATCAATGTGTTCGCAACAAGTGTCGCCGATTGGCTGCGGTAATCCTGGTTGGCGACCGTGCTGCCGGTTACCAATGAAGAGAGGACCGCTCCCAACCCTGATTTGCCGGATTCCTTCGCGTTAAGGAAAGCCGCTCCGGCGTTGAGGATGTCAGCCAGATCAATACCAGAATCGTCATTACCCTGTGTTTGCTGGCTGCCGGTCATCCCGCCCAGGACCGACCCGAGCAGGTCGCCACCGGAATCGGTATTTCCCTGTGTTTGCTGACTGCCGGTCAACCCGCCCAGGATCGATCCGAGCAGGTCCCCTCCCGCGGATGTCGAAGGCGCAGTGGATTGAGCAGCGGAACCACTCGACCCCAGCAGCAATTGGATCAATTGCATGGCATCAGTAGCGGTGAGGGATTGGGTTCCTTTGAATTGGTTGGCGGCATTCTTCAGACCCTCTGAATAAAGCTTCGCCGAGCCGCTGGTGGTAATCTTGGCCAGGGCTGTGCTCGCGTTTCCCAGTTGAGCTGCTGCCGAACCGGTCGGCTTTTCCTGGATCGCCTTGGTGATGGTGTTGAAGATCTGTACCATGTTGTCGCCATGGTCATGGTTATAGCTATCTGCCTGGTTGAGATCGACCTGGTTTTCGGTCATCGCCTTGGCAACGGCTCCAAACATTTTTGCAAGATCGACAGATGCGTTTGAATTAGATGTAGTCATTTCTCCTCTCTTTCTATCTTTATTCTAGCATACCTCCCAAAATATTTACATTTCGGAAAAATCAGATATAATGAATATACTCATTTAATGAATATTCATAAATAACTATGCCCAGACAACCCTCCCCCCTTTCGATCGAATACGTTTTACTTGGTTTCCTGGATCAGGAACCCATCCATGGTTATGACCTATTCAAAAGGTTGAATTCACTTGAAGCCATCGGCATGGTCTGGACCATCAAGCAGAGTCAACTCTACGCGCTGCTTGAAAAGCTCGAAGAAGAAAACCTGGTGCAATCCGCGATCATCCCTGGGGAGTCGCGCCCAAACCGCAAGCAATACAGCATCACCAGTCTGGGCAGGCAGACATTCATCGCCTGGCGGAACAGCCCGGTGGAACATGGCCGGGAAATACGGATCGAGTTCCTGGCCAAGCTCTTCTTTGCCCTGAAAGCAGGCAGCGAAACCACCCTAGAGCTTGTTGATGAACAAAGGTCTCACTGCATCGAGTGGCTGAGCCATCTTGATTATTCATTGGGCAATATCGACCAGGATCAGATATTTGAGAAAGCAGTTCTGCAATACCGTATCACGCAGATGCAGGCAACCATCAACTGGTTGACAAGTCTGCGGGATGAAATGATCAAGAACAAGAAACTCGTAGGTAATTCAAAGGGGTAACTCCCTTTTTGTTACAAAGTCGAACGTTATAAGGAGAGAAACATGCGCAGCAAATTACTCAGCATCATAATACTGTTGGCCCTGGTCAGTACAGCTGCCTGTACTGCCGCGCCGGCAGCCACCACCCCGGCTCCTGTGGTCACCACTGAAGCCCCGGTTGTTGCCACCACCGCAGCACCCATCGTCATCACCGATGCCCTTGGCAGAACGGTGACTTTTGAAAAAGCTCCGCAACGGATCGTCCTGGCGGGAAAAGCACTTTTCATGGTGGCTGATGCCATCTATGCTTTCCCCGAAGCAAGCAATCGCATCGCAGCCATGGGATCGACCAGCCAATCGAACGGCGATTTTGTTTCGATGATCGATCCGAACGCAGCCGCCAAAATCACCCTCACCGGCGATAAAGTGGGCCCCGAACAAATCGCAGCGGCAAACCCCGATTGCGCCATTTTGAAAACGAGTGTTAAGGATACACTGGGAGATCCCCTGGAACAACTCGGCATCCCCGTTGTGTACGTTGATTTCGAAACCCCCGAGCAATACGCCCGCGATTTCACCAACCTTGGCCTTCTTTTCCAGAATGAAGCCCGTGCCGCAGAGCTGAATGATTACTACCAGAAAAAGGTTAACGCGATCACCAGTGTCACCTCAACCCTAACGGATGAACAGAAACCCTCCGTTCTGGTGGTTTACTACAAGAGCAAAGATAACGCGGTAACCTTCAATGTTCCCCCCATGTCGTGGATCCAGACCACTGAAGTCATGGACGCCGGTGGTTCCCCGGTTTGGGGCGACGCGCAATTGGGTGATGGCTGGACTTCGGTCACCGTGGAACAGATCGCTGCCTGGAATCCGCAATACATCTTTGTGATTTCCTACTTCGGTCCGGTGGGTGACGTGGTCACCAGCCTTGAAGCCGATCCGCAGTGGTCCGAGCTGCAGGCAGTCAAAGATGGCAAGCTCTACGGATTCGCCGGCGACGTGTTTAGTTGGGATCAGGCTGATCCGCGTTGGATCCTGGGAATGACCTGGATGGCTACCAAACTGCATCCTGATCTGTTCAGCAGCATCGACATTACAAAAGAAGCAGCTGAGTTTTACCAGACCCTTTACGCTATGGACAACGAGGCTTTCACGAGTAAAATAGTACCATTGTTCTCCGGAGACCTTCCCTGATCGTGAAATCGTCTACACCAACGCACACTCATGATATGAATACTACCAGCCGGAGCCAGATGTTGTTCTGGCTGGTAGTTTTATTGATTGTTGTCCTGATCATTTCATTCTTTCTGGGAAGATACCCTAAACCCGGATTTATTTCCCCCGCTCAAATTCAAAACGACATCATGGCACAGCGGCTGATCTTCAATCTTCGCATTCCGCGCATCCTGACTGCGATGCTTCTGGGCGCTTCTCTGGCCGCGGCCGGGGGTGTCTTCCAGATGATCTTCAGCAATCCGCTGGTCGATCCCGGTTTTTTGGGCGTTTCACAGGGAGCATCGTTTGGAGCTGCTTTGTGCATCGTCTTTTTGGGGGGCTCGTTGTGGGCGATCGAAGGTTTTGCCGCGCTGTTTGCCCTGCTGGCATTGGTTTTGTCATACTTTTTGGCACGCCGGGTTAAATACGGCGGCTGGGTGCTGCGCCTGGTGCTGGCTGGGATCGCTGTTTCAGCATTGTTCTCTTCCGGATTGGGTTTGCTAAAATACATGGCCGATCCCCTTTCGCAGCTTCAGGAGATCACCTTCTGGCTGCTTGGCGGGTTATCCAGCATCACCTGGAAACAATTCCTTTTCATTCTCCCGGTGGTGACTGTAAGCCTGATCGTCATCTATGGCATGCGCTGGCGCTTGAATTTGCTCTCGTTGAACGATGAAACGGCATTTTCTCTGGGCATCGCTCCCGGACGCGAACGGGCAATCCTTCTCATTGCTTCAGTGGCTGCAACTGCTGCGGTGACCGCTGTGGCAGGTCTGGTGGGTTGGATAGGGTTGATCATGCCGCATATTGCCCGCCGCATCTTTGGCGCGGACGCGCGTTACATGATCCCCGGCTCCATACTGGTGGGCGCCACGTTCACCATCCTTTGCGACGACATGGCCAGAACAATATTGGCCGGCGAGATCCCCCTGGGGATTATCACCTCGCTGCTTGGAGCCTCCATCTTTATTTACTTGATGATCAAACAAAAACTCCCGGTGCGTAAATGAACCAGGATAATTCATTGCTCGCTTTTAAAAACATCAGCTACACTTACCCGACCGGAGAAAAACCGGTGATGGACCATCTGGACCTGGAATTCGCGGCCGGAACGATCACGGCTGTGCTCGGCCCGAATGGCGCGGGAAAGACCACCATGCTTCACCTGGCACTGGGTTGGCTGCATCCCAGACAGGGTCGAATTGAGCTTTCGGGTGAACCACTTCACAACATTTCCAGGCGAGAGCTGGGAAGGTGGATGGGGCTGGTTCCCCAGAATGAAAACACCCCCTTTGAGTATTCCCTGCTCGAATATGTGCTGTTGGGACGAACGCCCTACCTCGCTCCCCTGGCCATGCCGGGAGTGGAAGACGTGGAAATCGCCTTCGAAAAGCTGGATGAGGTGGGTCTCAGTGGGTTGAAACACCGCACCATGACCAGTATCAGCGGCGGCGAAAGACAACTCGTGTTGATCGCCCGCGCTCTCGCCCAGCAACCGAAAATCCTGTTGTTGGACGAACCAACCTCTCATCTCGATCTCTGCAACAAAGGCCGGCTCGTGTCGCTGCTTCGGCAGTTGCAGTCACGGGGAGTAACCATCATATTTACCACCCACGAACCCGATGTAGCCTCCGCGCTGGCAACACACATGGTCTTGATGCGCAAAGGCGAGATCCTGAACACGGGAACTGCCGGCGAGGTGATGACCGGTGAAAACCTGTCAACCCTTTACGGTATGCCCATCAAGGTCAAAAAACTGGACGGGAAGCACGTTGTGATATGGGACGAATGAGCCAGATAACCATTTTAACCGGCGATCGTGGTGCCGGCAAAACAACCTTGCTGATGAAATTGGTACAGCAAAGTCAGGTCAGTAATATCCAAACAGCCGGGGTGATCTCTCCGGCTGTTTTCGTTGGCAGTGAGAAAACCGCGATCGATCTTCTGGATGCAGCCAGCGGTGAATCGCGCAGGTTGGCCTACCTGCGGCGCACCGGGTCCACCGGGATCATGACCGAGAGATGGGTTTTTGAGACCGCTGCACTGGATTGGGGTAACCGCATTTTGGCTTCCATTGCATCATGTGATCTTTTCCTGCTCGATGAGTTGGGACCGATCGAACTTGAACGTAACCAGGGATTGATTGAGGGAATCAATGCGCTCAACCAACGTCATTTCCATTTTGGAATCGTTGTCATCCGCCCCGAATTGGTCACCAGAGCCTGCCGGCTCTGGCCAGATGCGGATGTTATATCAATTGAAAAGATTTGCGGCAGTTCATCCCCTGGATTCATCGATGAAGTAATCAAAGCAATTAAAGAGGAATCTGCCGGATTCTCGCAATAAAATCCCGATTTCTCCGTATACTAATTAAATATTCGATCATCGGAGTGATATGTCCATCTTTGACTTTTTTCTCAGAAGGAATCTAAAAATCGGGCTGGCGTTGAGCGGCGGCGCGACCCATGGCGCCGCGCATATTGGTGTGCTCAAGGTGTTTGAGCGTGAAGGCATCAAACCCAGTTTCGTGGCAGGCACAAGCGCTGGAGCCCTTGTTGGCGCGGCTTATTGTGCCGGTATACCGGTTGACCAGATCAGCGAAATGTTCGCCCGTATGAGCTGGCCTAATCTT
>CAYWCH010000021.1:11519-16695 GCA_964456715.1 uncultured Anaerolinea sp.
TTCTCAAACCCACTTTAGCCAGGAACCTTTCACTTTTCGATACATCACCTATGGAGGATTACCTCCGCAAGAATGTCGGCGACTGTGAGTTCAAAGATCTGAAGATCCCATTTGCGGTGATCACCTGTGACATCATGACCGGAGAACGGATTGTGATCGATAAAGGCCCCCTGGCGCCGGCCACTCGTGCCAGCGCGTCCATCCCGGGATTGTTCTCGCCCGTCGACCTGAACGGCCGGTTAATGGTCGATGGTGGCGTGGTGGATAATTTTCCGGTGGAACAACTCCGCCCCATGGGAGCCAATTACATCATCGGAGTCGATCTGTCCAACAGCAGGGTGTCTGGTCGACGCCCATCCAATCCATTTGAAGTGTTTATGGATACGATCACCATCATGCAATCCAGAGGCGCGGTGGCAGATTCATCACTCTGCGATTGCTACATCCATCCTGACACCAAACCTTTTTCGAAATGGAGTTTTGGCGAAGCTGACAAGATCGAGAATGCCGGCAAGGTGGCTGCAGAAAAAGCACTGACACAATTACGGAAAGACCTTCGTCTTAAGTAATATGGTTTGGTAATAAAACGGAGCATCTCTCGATGCTCCGTTTTCTGTTAGTAGACGTAGATGACATATGGTAGATAGCCGGTGATCGTACCACCCGGCGCTAAAGTGACGGTGACCGGTCCGGTACCGGTGACAGGCGAGTACCCGCCCGGAGGCGCTGTGGTGACCTTCAAGCAATACTTGCCAGGTGGAATATTGGTGAACGTGGCGGTCCCGCTGGAATTGGTCGTTTTGGAAGTGACCGCTCCGCCGCCAGAACCGCAGGCACCCTTTGAAAGTTTTACCACCGCGTTGGGCAGACCGATCTCGCCGGCATTCTTTACCGTGTTGGCATTGATATCATAAAACACCACAGCCACGATGGTCCCTGGTTCAGGGAGCGGAGTATTGGTGAACGTCGGGGTGGCGGTTGCCGGCACATAACAGACTCCGGGTTCCTTGCCGGTGGGGGTGAACCCCACGACCCAGCGGCAGGTATTATCCACCGCAGCCAGTGCCTTTACTGGATAATAATCTGTCTGAAGGGTGGAGGCTGAACCCGCTTCAGCGATGGTGAAATGATCGTTGTAATCGAACCACTCGGGATGGAATAAATCCTGAGCCCAGGCTCCCCACATGTACGCGGGATCATTGTTCAATGCTGAATACTTGACGGCAATCTGAACCACCTGTGGATTGCTGGGGTCGACCCTGGCCCAGGCAAGATCGGGGTCATTGCCCATACCGGCATCGAACAACAGCGTTTCGTATCCATTTCCCCTCTGCGGTGGATCGGTTCCAACCGGAACTGAATTCCCGATATCCTTGTTGGAATCCTTCCACACTTGAACACCTGCCACGGACCATTCCGTTCCCGGCTGGTTGGCAATGACAAGGACATCGCCTCTGCCATCAACATCAAGATCAAACTCCGCGCCGTAAGCACCGCTCAGTTTTCCGCTTTCATCCACTCCGACCATTTGAATCATCACAAAAAGCCAAGTGGAATCGTGGTTTAACCATGCTCGATCAATATCGAGATAGCGGTAATAGATATCCATCGTGTTTGCGTTGAACGGCCTCTCGAGTAATCCTTCAGCAAAGTTCTCTCCTGCAGCAGCACGCCTTTCGGCTGCCGAATTCACAGAGGTGGCGTCAGTCACTCCGGATTCATGGTTAGCTCCGGGCGCTGACGGCGCCATGTAATGGGTGATTTGCAGTGTGACTGTGGGGATTTCCTCGGTGGTTTCAATTAGTGGAGGTTCAGTCTCCACCGGCAATTGCGTGCCTGCAGACCCGCCAGCCAGCGCGGATGATGTAGCCTGCAAAGCAGATATGGTGGATTGATAGTCTTCATTGCTGGATGTGTTGAATAGGGGGAAATTACACGAATCAAGAATCAATGCGCTGATCGAAACAGCGACAACCAAAAACATGATTACTGGCTTCTTCATTCCTTTAACCTCCTGAACGAATCCCCGATAACAACGAATACCTATTTCATTATAGAAATCTGGGTTGACAAATTCAATTCCCTGTTCCCCCCAAATCTGACAGAAATTACAGGTATGCAATCTTACTTTTATACTATTGATTTATTACCAATCTATTACTGTGATAAGACTGTAATCATAAAGTAATCTTTTGGTAATTTTGGAGAGAGAGATGAAAACTTCAACCCGCATTTTGAAAAGCATCCTGATGGTAACGGTCCTGATGACAATGGCTTTCAGCCCCGTACAAAGTGCTGTGGCCATGCCCGTCACCGGCGATGCTTTGGCTGTCCAAGCTCCTGCAGCAGCGAGTTCAAGTACCTCTTCCCTCAATGATTTCGTTGCATCAGTGAAGAATGGCAATAGCAGCCAGATCGTTGGTCTCTATGCCGATGGTGTTTTTGCACTAAAGGTTGTTCAACAACCTTCCGGCAATTCCGGTTATGTGTCTGCCGCCTCATCTGAAGTGGTGACGCAATTTGGTATGGCGTCTTCCTATGGTTCCATTGGAATGCTCGCTCACAACTACCTGGCTGGCAAATACTTCACCTCGCTTTCAGGCAGCAGCAAGATCGTGGTCATCTACGGTGATGGAAAAACAGTCACATACAAAGTCAGCACTGTCCGCAAGTATCAGGCGTTGACGCCCAACAGCACCAGATCAAATTTCATTGATCTGTCCAATCCCGACAAGACTCTTACCGCCACCGATGTTTTCAAACAGACTTATGGGAACAAAGGCGCGCTTGTTTTACAAACCTGCATCAGTAAAGATGGAAACTCTTCCTGGGGCAGACTCTTCATTATCGCTTACAAAGAATAATCACCATCCAGTCCCTCAAGACAAAATCCCTGGAATCTTATTGGTAGTCGTGTGGAGAATTATTGGTAACCACTTGAGGGAATAAAATCAAAATGGATGACCTGAAGGCGTAGGTCATCCATTTTTTGTCCCCCAGCAAGCAAATTGTGAGTGTTACATCAACATATATGGAAATTAGAAGACAAATGCTCTTTCCTGGATCAGGTTTACCAACGTATCAACCACTTTGGAATCGTAAAGCTTCCCGCTGTCCTGGCGAAGAATATCGATCGCATCCTGCATATACCGTTTAGGCAGGTAGACCCGCCCTTCGATCACCGCAGAAAATGTATCCACCACAGCAATAATCCTGGCTCCCAAAGGAATTTGATCGCCTTTCAAACCCTGCGGATATCCCGATCCATCCAGGCGTTCATGGTGGGTCAGGATCAGCGGCGCGACCTCATCGAGGCCGGTCATGCCCTGGACGATCTTAGCTCCGATTTCGGGATGTTTCCGAATTACCTGCCATTCTTCAGTTGTTAGCTTGTCAGGTTTGCGGAGGATCTTATCCTCAACCCCGATCTTGCCAATATCGTGCAGCAGGGCTGCCCAATAAACGATCTGACATTCTGAATCGGAACACCCCATTCTTTTGGCAACCTGGTTGGAAATGGTTGCCATGTTTTGACTGTGCAGCCCGCTGTCGACATCTCTGACTTCCAACGCTTTGGTTAACGCTCTCACCATCTCACTTGAGGTGTTGGATAAGCGTTCGTTCAATTTGATTCTGAATATCCCATTTGCCAGTTGCCCTGCCATCAACTCCACCAGGTGGGTTGACTTGATCAAATAGAGGTTGCTCTCTTTTACATTAAGGCTACCCAATTCAAGGAATCCGATTTGCTGTTGGTTCACAGACAATGGCACCAGCCAGACGTGCAGGAACTCCTGAGCAGATGTCTTTAGATGGTTGGAAAATATTGTGCTGTCATCCACCTTGAAGGGTCGCAGAGCAGGTTGGCTGATCGCTATCTTTCTTATGAGTTTTTCCACCCCCACAGACACTGGGGCATGATCCGGGCACTCTACCGCCCCATCGCCTTCCTGATATGTCATCTTCCAATAATACTGACCGTCCGTTTCCAGAAGAATGACTTTGGCATAATTCAAGTCAAGGATCTCCACGATCGACCTGGTGGCTCTTTCCAACAGGTCGCTCAACGAACTCGATCCCAGAAGATATCTATTTAGATTCGAAAGTCCCACCCAACGATCGACTGAATTTTGTGCCGTGAAATGCCCTGAAGGCGCGGCCGGTCGAACAGTATTAGTGAATTGAGACATTTTAATGACCTTAACCAAAACTTACTGCGGTGATGAAGTCGATAGAGTACAAGCAGGTTGGATCAATATGAAAAATTGTTCATTTGGGAGGCAAATTCAGCCAGCGAACCGGCATGGATCAATGACAATCTCTTCGCCTCATCCTTTGCCAGGTGAAAATCTTCACCGGCAAACCCGCTTGAAATGGCCTTCTCAGGATCTGAAAGCAACAGATTCCGAAAATTCGCATTGACGACGGCAGCCGATAATATTCGGCTGTATTCCCGTTCCCGGGGGGTTACCAATTCCGCGACCTGATGGTCGAATGCTTTAAAATAATTACTCATATTTTCTCCACTGTTTTTGACTTGTCCGGACCACCCATTGACCATAAAAGCCAGATGACTCCGATCGAAATCAAGATATCGCCCAGGCTGAACGCGATGATAAATAATCCCGCATTGACCACAAACCGGTCAGAAAGGAATGCCAATCGGGTGACCGATTCATTTAGAACGATATCTTTACCAGTCCCAAATCTGGTTCCAACCTGGTAGGTAAAATCAGGCAGTGTGGAAGTCATCTTCCTGATCGTTTCAGGACTGATTGGCATTAATCCACCATTGAACAGGATCACGAGAAAATTCGCCAAAAAGCCTGCAAATATGGGCCAGAAACTGGTTAATTTAATGTTCAGTACGGTAAACACCAACAATAAAGCTTGCGAACTTACCAACAATACTGCAGCCAGAGCATCAGAAACTGAACGACTGATTGAAGGGATATTGAAAGCAAGTACCTGTGGAATGAACGCGACTAAAACCAACCAGGAGAATCGCAGCTCATCATATCGATACTCTCTTTTCTTGACCCAGGCCCTGGTCAATCCTGCGATTAGACCTATGACAACTGCAACAAGCAGGATCATTGATCAACAACTAGTGGATGATGGGTCCGATGAGTTCGGGGGCGCCAGCAGCAATGATGAACATGGACAAAATCAAGAC
>CAYWCH010000022.1:0-13640 GCA_964456715.1 uncultured Anaerolinea sp.
ATACCATCACCGTCGATAACAACTGAATTGGACCAATTCTGTGAAATAAACCCGCTATCCGGGTTTTCCACATTGGTGACCAGATTACCAACACCCTCCCAACTGCCGTGACCGATGTAATAGGCTTCCAGCAGCATGGCACTTGGGGAACGATAGAACGGGTTCCCCTTGGCTTTGTTGTTAAGCTCAAAAGTTGTGGTTGAGAGGATGCCCAGAACCATTAAAACGACAACGATGATCAAAGCCCTGAGGATGACAAAGAGCAATCGTCGTCGAATATCATTTACTGAATTTTGCGCCTTTTTTCCCATATTACCTGCCGGCGAATTTATACCCTACTCCATGTACGGTGATGATGTATTTCGGTTCGCCTTCCGATGGCTCCAGCTTTCTGCGGAGGTTACGGATGTGCGAATCAATGGCACGTTCATAACTTTCAAAAGCCACACCGCGCACGGCTACCAGCAATTGAGAACGGGAAAATATTCTCCCGGGTTGGCTGGCCAGCGTTGCCAGAATTTCAAACTCCGTTGGCGTCAATGATATTTCGCCTTCAGGCAGGATCGCGACGTAACGGTTGCGGTCAAGCGTCAGATCACTCACGCGGATGATCTCCGCCGGTGAGTTCCCGGTGACACGGCGCAGCACGGTGCGCACGCGCGTCACCAGTTCCCGCGGACTGAACGGTTTGGTCATGTAATCATCCGCGCCCAATTCGAGCCCGATCAATTTATCTGCTTCATCCACCCTGGCGGTCAGCATGATAATGGGCGTGTTGTGTTCGCGGCGAACCTCGCGGCAAACATCCAGCCCGTCCATCCCCGGGAGCATCAAATCCAGGATGATCAAATCTGGGTTCTCACGTTCGACTGCAGCCAGCGCAGAAGGTCCATCGCATGCAATTACTGTATCAAAGAAGGCAGCTTTTAAGTAATCACGGCAAATTTCCACGATCTTTGGTTCATCATCCACAATCAAGATTTTCTTTGACATTTCTACATTCCTCTTCCCAACGATCCATGATCTTTAACCATTTGGAAAACGGGCAATCCACGCTTTTGGTGTGTGGATTGCCCACATCCACTTATTCAATCGCAGTTTCCATTGTTTTCGATTTCGGCAGGAGCACCAGTACCACAACCGCCAGAGCGATCACAATTCTGATGATGCTTTCAACCAATACCACCGTCGAAACCATGCCGAACAACATCATCACTGACATGACGATGACGATCACAGACGTAACCACCGCCATGACGATACCCCAGCGTTTCCAAGTCCACAATCCCCCAAATGCGATCAACCCGCACACGATCACGAGCGCGTAGAGAACATACTGGAGGATGCGCATGGGCATCATTCCATTTCCGTTTGGCGCCTTACCGAAATTTGACTGCATAGCGGCAGTCATCCCGGGCTGGGAAGCCCTTTCCGGTAATGATGGCGGCTGCATGGTTCCATCGAAACCGGGAGGTGTACCCTCGGGCGGATTGCCCTGGGGAGCGGATGGCATGTTCGCACCAGGCTGCCCTGAGTTACCCAACCTCAACAACTCATCACCGCCGACAAGCGGCCACACTGCGCTGATCAGCAGCAAGAAGACAACAAGGATCGCTGCGATGGTAACTGTAACCGGCCGTTTCATAAAGTATCCTCTCTCTCCAGAAAGTTTATCTACTCGTAACGCAAGGCTTCGATCGGTCGCAATTTGGATGCCTGGAAGGCAGGATACAGACCAAAGAAAAGGCCGATGAGCACTGCCGAGAAGAATGCCAGAGCAATCACGTCAGCAGTGATCCTGGCGGTGATCAGACCCACCCAGGTAAAGACCAGAGCGATCAACGATCCAAACAGCACCCCGATCACTCCTCCCAGTATTGCGAGGGTCATTGTCTCCACCAGGAACTGGAACAGGATGGCTTTTCGCGTGGCTCCAACGGCCTTGCGAAGGCCGATCTCACGCGTACGTTCGGTCACCGACACCAGTTCGATGTTCATAATGCCGATGCCGCCCACCAGCAGGGAGATCGCAGCAATGGCACCCAGCAAAGCAGTCATCGTTCCGGAGACCTCGCTTAAGGTTTCCAGGGCTTGCGCCTGGCTGGAAACAGAGAAAGGAAGATCATCGTTCAGACCAAGTGAATGATTGGAACGCAGTAGCAGTTCACAATCATCGATCACGGTATCGACCACATCAGCATCTGCCGCAGAAATGTAAATCGTCGAAAGTGTTTGCTTGCCATTACTCATAGCACTGCTGCCGAATAATTTGGCATAGGCAGAACTGAGCGGCACCACGATGATGTCATCACCGCTTGACATGCCGCCGGACGAACCGCTTTCAGCAAAAACACCGATCACAGTAAATTCTACACTTTTAATCTTCAGTTTTCTACCAATGGGGCTCATACCCTCGAACATATCCTCGGCAATCTGCGAGCCAATGACGACAACCTGCTTGTTTGAGAGATAATCTTCTTCAGAGATGAAGCGACCCTTGGCGATTTCGTACGAACGCACATCCAGATAATTCGGCGTGACGCCGGAAACAGAATAATACGAAGTACGAGAAGTGCTATTCACCAGCTGTTGACTTGTGTAGATCGGGGTAATTGAGGCAATCCCGTCAACGCCTGTGCTGATCAATTCATAATCCTCATAGAGCAGGGAGGCCGTTGAACCGGAACCTCCGGGCCCAAAACGCATCTGTGCTGAGATGGAGATCAAGTTCGATCCCATACTCGCCACCCGGTCGGTAATGCTGGCTGTCGCACCCCTACCGACACCGAGCAGAGCAACGACTGCGGCTACACCAATCACGATACCCAAAACTGTCAAAAATGAACGGAGTTTATTGGATAACAGTGCGCGCAAGGCAACACGAATATTCACCATTACATTCATTCTTACTTCTCCTTCGCTTTGCCCGTACGTTGACCTTGCGGAGTTTTACCGTTAGTTGAGTCCTCCGGGCGATGCGCCAATCCGGCAATCAACGGTTCAGCGATCATTTCTTCGCGCTTGATCTGGCCATCCGCGAGGTGGATCACACGCTCGGTATGCCTGGCGGTAAAAGAATCGTGGGTTACGTAAACCACTGTTTGATGCCGTTCCGCGTGTAACTTTTGGAACATGGCAATGATTTCCGCGCCGGTACGACTATCGAGATTGCCGGTAGGCTCATCGGCCAAAAGGATGGCCGGTTCATTCACCAAAGCACGAGCAATGGCCACCCGCTGCTGCTGACCACCCGAAAGTTGGTTCGGGTGGTGATACATGCGGTCAGACAATCCCACAATCTCAAGTGCTTCTTTGGCTTTCTCAAGCCGCGCCTTGGCGTTCAATCCATCGTATTGCAGCGGCAGCATGACGTTTTCCAGGGCGCTGGTGCGGGGCAGCAGGTTGAACTGCTGAAACACGAATCCGATCTTGTGCGCCCGCAGGCTCGCCAGTTGATCTTCGGTCATCTCTTCCACTTCCTGGCCATCGATATAGTACTTGCCGGAGGTGGGGATATCGAGACAACCCAGGATCGCCATCAAGGTACTTTTTCCGGAGCCGGAGGGGCCCATAATGGATACCATTTCACCGTCTTCGATCTTGAGCGAAACACCATCCAGAGCATGGACTTCCTGGTCTCCCAGTGTGTAAATCTTGTATACATCTTTTACTTCAATCATTGATATGCCTCATTCCAATTACGAATGGTGTGTTCGATTACTGACCGGGCATTCCGCCGCCACCGGATGGCATTCCACCGCCTGAAGGCATTCCACCACCAGAGGGCATGCCACCTCCACCCAGCATATTGAGGCCATTGGATTCTTCAGTATCCGAAGTTGAGCTGGAAGACGATTCACCAAGTTGAACCACATCCCCTTCCGCAAGATCACCGGTAACCACCACGGATGTACCGACCACTGTGCCGCTGGTTATTGCCACCTGTTCGGTGCTGCCGTCATCGTTCACACGGATGACGTATTCATTGCCAGCATCGTCAGACATCACAGCTTCGACAGGAACCGTTAACAAAGACTCGGATGCGCCGGTATCTATTTCAATGGTCGCGGTTGCGCCCAGCAAAATATTCGGGTCACTCTCATCGAGGGTGACACGGACGGTATAGTTCACGACACCGGAAGAAGAGGTTCCCACAGGGTTAATGAAGGTAACTTTGCCGGTCGCGGTGATATCAGGCAATGCATCGAAAGTAATAGTGGCTGTATCGCCAAGTTTAACCCGGGAGATATCGGTTTCATCGATCGAGACATCCACATAAAGGCTGGAGCGATTCACGATAATGATGGCATTGGTGCCTTCATCGACCTGATCACCTTCCTGGGTCAGGATGGCAGCGACCTCCCCATCGAACGGGGCGATGACATATTGCAGGTTCACGGTTGCCTGGGCGGCATCCACCTGAGCCTGGGCTGAAGCAATCACGTCAGAATCGGGACCGTCTTTCACACGATCATAAGCTCGCTGGGCGTCTTCAAGTGCGGCCTTGGCAACATCCAATGCAGCCTTGAGCGCCTGGATATCGGCAGCTGATGGCGTGGATTTGTAGTAATCCATGGTCACCTTGGCTTCATCACGAGCGATGATGGCTTTCTGCAGATCTTCCTGAGCCTTGGCTTTCTTGTCATTTGTATCCGGAAGATCCTTATATTTATTGTAGGTTTTTTGTTTCTCCTTGACATTGTTTTCAGCCTGGTAGTATTGCGCTTCGTAAAGCTTGATCTGTTCTTCGCTGCCGATGGTGTCGCCATCAGTCGCGTTCCAATAGTTGGACAGAGCGGAATTGTATGTGCTCTGCGCGTCCGCCAGCGCCTTCTCAGCTGCTGCGCTGGATGAGTTGGATTGCTGTGCGTCTTCAAGCGCCTGCTTGGCTGCCGTTAGTGTTTCGTTCGCAGCAATGACATCGGATGGAGCCGTGGTTGGATCCAGCGCCATGACAATGTCGTCTGCTTTTACTTCGTCGTTGACTGCCACACTCACCGACCCCACGATTCCGCTTGTCCCCCAGCTTAGGGTGGTAAGTTGTTTCGCAGAGATGGCCCCGGAAGTTTCAATGGTCGATGACATTGAATAAGCGGAGACAACGCCTGTTGTCGGATCTGATGTTGATGATGCAGAACAACCCGAGAGGATTGATGAGACCAATATCAGAGGGATTACGATAAAGCTGATCGTTCTTGACTTACGGTTCATTATTAGCTCCTTAACATTTAGTTAGTGTAAAGATACTCGTTTGATATGGAGGAAATGTGTAGATTGAAAGGATAGATGTTGAAAAAAAGCCAGTGCTCTGAGACTAGAATCCGGCGAATAAACCATCCCCGAGAATATGATTGAAAACTCCGCGCCATGTGGCACGGAGTTGCCTGTTGCTATTTGATCATTTGTAGATTCGAGATTACCAAACCGATCAGGTCAGGGTTCAAACCGG
Source organism: uncultured Anaerolinea sp. (assembly GCA_964456715.1). Lineage (GTDB taxonomy): Bacteria > Chloroflexota > Anaerolineae > Anaerolineales > Anaerolineaceae > UBA6107. Next base: position 5,450 of record CAYWCH010000022.1, read on the forward strand.
GCTGCAAACTCGATGATCCGATACTCTCGATCGTTTGCCTGCATGCTCTGAGGACCACCGATTCCATCGGCTGAAGGTGTGCCATGCATATCCGGAGGATTACTGCCATCACCGGGGCCACCAGCGCCAGGGGTTCCCTGGGGTCGGTCCTGACCATTCTCTCCACCGGGACCTCCCTGGCCGTTACCACCGGGTCCGCCGGCACCTGGTGTCATGTTAGGGTCAGGTGTTCCGTTCATTTGTCCATCCCTGCCACCCATCATCAGGTCATCCAAAGTCAGGGTGCCCATATCCGTGATCGCCTGGATCTGGTCGGCAGTCAAAGCCGCCTGGATGGCATCCACGGCAGATTTAACCTGGTTGGCATCATGCGTTCCGCCCAGCAGGCTTTGCAGGTCTTGGAACAGGGGGATCAAGGTCGCAGCCTGCGTCGCGTCAACCGGGTATTGTGAATTGCGCAGGTTGATCACACCGATCGCAAGCTGAAGGCTCTGCGCAGCCACGTCATCCATTGAAGAGTCAGCGGCGGCAGTGGTTTCGAATGTCGCGACCGTGTTTTCTGTTGCGGCAGCTGAATTGGTATTCGTTCCGGCGCACGAGTTCAACGCCAAAGCGAACACAACAATCAGACTGAAAATTAAAAATTTCTTTTGCATAAATTTCTCCATTATTAAAAAGATTATGGACCTCGCGATCCATCTAAACGTTCTTAGTCGGCCTTCGCCTTCGATTTTGTCCGGCATCTCGATCTCTCTTACAGGTGTCGATGAGTTTCAGCGCATTCAGCAGTAAAAGAAATTTTTGAACCTTTTGCACAGTATGCCTGACTGGAAGGGAAAGCAAAGGCCATTTTTTATGCTCTTATCCCATGCAAAGAATATTTATCTATCGATCTTGAGAAATTCCTTCTCCTTTCTTCTGTGCATGAAACAAGGTTAATCCGGCCATGTGTTTTTCTTGTGAAGAATCCACGGAGAGTTCAGGAAAACAAACAGCCGCCCTTATCCGGGCGGCTGATAAACATGCAATGAAATTTCTACGCCGGAGTTACTTTGATCACAACATGACCCCCAGCATTGAATGCGGGATCGTCCTGCCCGTTCTGAGCTGCCTTCATGTTGGGATACTTGGCTGACATGGAACACCACCTTTCTCTACATCATCCTGACCCGAACTGTCATCATTGAAGCTCCGCGATTTCCCCAAAGTGAATAGGGTACGAACTTGACCGGCTTGCCATTGATTGTTCGGCCAGCGATAATTCCAGCGCCGCCGAGCAAGTCTTCCTGATATTCATATTGCAGCGATTCCACGTCCATCGCATCGTTGAAAATATCCATACCCGTGTTATCACAGCTTTCCAGGCAATAAACGATCGGTCCACGGCTGACGGCCGCCTTACCGCAGAGCGCTTTCACTTTTGGATGCGGCTGCAGGATTCTAATCGATAGGTTCATGGTCAATTCCATCCGGTATCGGCTGCTCCCCTCCAGGGAGACGGGGATAAACGCCGCCCGGCGCGGATCGAAACCGGTTGCTGTCGGTTTAAATCTCGCTGCGGAAGGCAGGACAAGGTCAATGGGTTTGCCGTTCACTTGCGCAGCGAGATCATCCGTCCAAGACGGCTTGCGCACCCAAAGAGTGACGGGTTGCTCGCGGTCCGCCTTCACGCTGATCACCACCCGGCCATCCACCGGCAATCCGGACTCGATCTCCACCTGCAGACCGTCTTCCCCTGGCCAATTTGCCTTGCATCCGATAAGTTGGTGAATATACAGGTTCTGTCCTTCTCTTGTGAAAACATACCCGCCCAGGTCGGCGAATGTGCGCGCGATGTTCGATGGGCAGCAGGGGACCGAATACCAGGGCTGGCGGCGAATACCGCCGCGGCACAGGGTTGGGTTGTTGTACAGGTAATTCTTGCCTTCCAAACCCACTCCGACGGAAACAGCGTTATACAATTGCCATTCGAACAGGTCGCTGTACCTGGCGTTGCCGGTCAGCAGAGCAAGCTGCCAGTTCCAATACAGGCTGGCGATCGCTGCGCAAGTTTCGTTGTAGGCTGTTTCAGGATCAAGCTCATAATCGCGGCCAAAGCCTTCACTGTCGGGCAACGCTCCCAGGCCACCCGTCACATCCATCCGTCGGGTGACCATGCGTTCCCAGGCTTTTTCCATCGTTCGAAGCAGCTTATCATCGGTCTCGCTGCGCAGCAGCATGGCTTCTGCGGTTTCAAGGTAACCGAAACGTACAGCGTGCCCCACCGGCACGGTCTGCCCGCGGATGGAACGATGCTGTTGAAAATACTTACCGCTCAAGCCGCTGAGATAATAACGCATCAAGCTGAAAGGCGGCCGTTTTGCTTCGTTCGCAGCCGGGACCATCGCCACAGTAGAGCCCGGATGGCTCACCCTGTATTCAGTCAACTTGCCAGCGATCAATTCTTTCCGTACCGCATTGCTGGCAAATTGGCGCGCCAGTGAAATGCCAAAAAAGGGTGTCCTGCCGCGCATCTCGAGGAAATGGCGGGCAGCCCGCCGGTAAGGCTCATGTCCGGTCACCATGAAAAGCCGCAACAGCGCGATCTCGATCTCTTCATGTCCTGGCGTTCCACGCGGACCTGCATGTTCGAAATCGCGCACGATCAGGTCAGCCGCCTTGCGGGCAATCTTGAGCATTTTCTCCTGCCCGGTGGCCAGAAAGTGCGACACACCGGCTTCGATCAGGTGCCCATGGCAGTAAAGTTCATGTTCCACTTGCAGGTTGACCCAGCGCTGCCCCGGGAAATGTATCTGGTTGTAGGTAAAAAGGTAACCGTCTGGCATTTGCGCGCGGCCCACCAGATCGATGAAATCATCCATTAATCGGCATAATCTGGCATTGTGATGGTCTCGCTCAATCCGGGCAGCGGCATCGAGCCACTTGAAAGCGTCTGAATCGGCAAAGAACCAGCCCACCCGGAAGCCTTCTTTTACTCCGGCAGCGATGCGATAATTATCGATACAGCCACTGGCTTCAAGCATCTGCCATTGATGGAAAATGGAAACAGTTGCATTTACCTTCAATTTTGGGGTCCAAAATGAGGCATTGATCGTGACTTGCCCGGGATTGAGTTCATTCATCTATTCATCCTGACGCTTCGATATGGAAAAGTATAGCATGAGACACCCAACCTTAAATCTGTTGACCATTTACGCGCTTCCAGGTGATGGTTTTCACTTACGCTTGAGCAGGATTGCGCTAAAATTATCATATGCCCAATCCAATTGACCCCCGTTTCCTTGAACAATTCCCTGAATACCGCGAGACCAAAAAGATCGATGAGCTTCGCGCTGTTGACTATGCCCGCATGGACCAATTAGGCCACATCTACCTCGATTATACGGGTTCGGGTGTTTACGCCGAGAGTCAATTGCGCAAACACCTCGAATTTTTAAGCAGCAACGTTTACGGCAACCCGCACTCAACCAACCCAACTTCAGCGATCTCCACCGTGGTGGTGGAACGCACCCGTGAAGCGATCCTCAAGTTCTTCAATGCTGATCCGCAGGAATACGTGGCCATTTTCACCAGCAATGCCAGCGGCGCGCTCAAATTGGTGGGTGAATCGTATCCGTTTGAGAGTGAAAGTCATTACGTCCTTACCTACGACAATCACAATTCTGTGAACGGCATTCGCGAATATGCCCTGGCTCACAAAGCAGAGGTGACGTATATTCCGGTGCTGCCCCCGGAGATGGATCTCGACGAATCCAAACTTGAGAGTGCCTTAAAGTCGATCCATCCCGGCTCACCCAGCCTTTTCGCCTTCCCGGCGCAATCGAATTTCTCGGGACGGCAGCATTCGCTGGAATGGATCGAAAAAGCCCACTTGCTCGGCTGGGACGTGCTGCTGGACGCCGCGGCATTTGCGCCGACCAACCAATTGGATCTGTCCAAATACCACCCGGATTTTGTGCCGATCTCATTCTACAAGATGTTCGGTTATCCCACCGGCATTGGGGTGTTGGTCGCCCGTAAACAGGCGCTGGCAAAGCTGCATCGACCCTGGTTCGCCGGGGGCACCATCACGGTTGCCTCGGTGCAGGGTGAAAAGTTCTACCTGGCCGAAGCGCCAAGCGCCTTCGAGGATGGCACCCTGAATTTTCTAAGTATCCCGGCTGTGGAGATCGGGCTGAATCACCTCAGCGCGATCGGCATGGAGACCATCCATAAACGCGTCCACGCGCTCACCGGCTGGCTGCTGCAGGAAATGTTGAAGTTGAAATACGCCAACGGCAGACCGGTGCTCAAGATCTACGGCCCGCTGACAAATAAAAAACGCGGCGGCACCATCGCATTGAATTTTGTCGATTCCGAAGGAAGGGTGATCGATCACCGCTCCGTGGAAGAGAACGCGAATAAGATCGATCTGTCCCTGCGGACAGGATGCTTTTGCAATCCCGGCGCGGGTGAGGTTGCCCTGGGTATCTCTTCTGAGGAGCTTCATTCCTGCTTTGCCCAACCCGTTCACTCTGCTCATCTTACCTACGACGAATTCCGCCTTTGCATCGACGGCAAGGCCTCTGGCGCTGTGCGCATCTCGGTGGGATTGGTCAGCAACTTTTCAGACGTGGACGCATTTATCAAGTTCGCCGCGCAGCTGAGTAAATAGCTCCCCCTTTTATCAAGTCCTGACGATATCTCGTCAGGACTATTTGATTACATTTTCCGGTAACTCATAGTTGACTTTTTTTATCTAATCTGTTATAATAAATATAAATTGATAACCACTATAAATAACATGCAAACAGCGAATGAACTGACTCAAAAACTAAAACTCGCCGGGATGAGAATGACCCCTCAACGCATTGCCATTTGCAGGCAACTCTGTGAAACCGATCGTCATCCCACTGCCAACCAAATATACGAGAACCTGAAGGAGGATTACCCTTCCCTGTCGCTGATGACGGTTTACAACACCCTGAAAATATTGGTTGAGGTAGGAGCCATTCGGTTTATCGGAAGTGCATGCGATGGAAACGCTCATTACGATGGTGATATAGATCCACACATCAACCTGGCGTGTATTTCGTGCAATAGGATAGTGGACATTCCCGACAGCGCTGCTATTCTGGACAAAATTCATTATGCGGTTCCACAGGGTTACAAGATCATCGGGTCAAGTATATTGATCTATGGTTTATGCCCTGATTGTCAAAAAGAATAAAAAAGGAGAAAACAATGGAAACAAATGAAACCCTAATCACACCTATGCCCCGTATCGGTGAAAAAGCACCCGTATTCAAAGCGGTGACGACCCAGGGAGAGATCAATTTTCCCGCCGACTATTCAGGAAGCTGGGTGATTCTTTTCAGCCATCCGGCTGACTTCACCCCGGTCTGTACCTCTGAATTCATGACCTTTGCTTCGCTGGATGAGAAGTTTGCCAAGGCAAATTGCAAACTTGTCGGTCTGTCCGTGGATGGCCTCTACAGCCATATTGCCTGGCTGCGTACAATCAAAGACAAGATCGAGTACAAGGGCATGAAGAACGTGGAAGTTAAATTCCCGCTGATCGAAGACATCACCATGGAAGTCGCCAAACGCTATGGCATGATCCAGCCAGGCGAGAGTAACACCAAGGCAGTCCGTGCTGTGTTCTTTATCGACCCCAAGGGGATCATCCGCGCAATCATCTATTACCCACTCAGCCTGGGCCGTAATTTTGATGAGCTGTATCGCGCCCTGATCGCCATGCAGACCGCAGACGCTTTCTCAGTTGCCACCCCAGCCGACTGGCAGCCGGGTGATGAAGTCATCGTTCCAACCGCAGGTTCTTGTGGCGTGGCTAAAGACAGAATGGAAGGAAAGACGCAAGACAAGATGCACTGTTACGATTGGTTCTTCTGCACAAAACCACTTGAAAAAGAAACCGTTCTAAAAACATTATTGAAAAATTAACAATGGAGGAAACATGATCTCAGAAAAAATGCAAAAATCAATCAACGAACAAATCAACAAAGAGTTCTTCTCGGCTTACCTCTACCTGGCCATGGCAGCCCATTTTGAAAACGAGAACCTGCCTGGCTTTGCGAACTGGATGCGAATCCAGGCAAAGGAAGAACAAGAGCACGGCATGAAGTTTTTTGAACACCTGGTTGACCGCGGTGGAGCGGTTGAACTAAAACCAATCGATGCTCCAAAGACCGAATGGAAATCTCACCTGGAGGTTTTTAAGAATGTTCAGCAGCATGAAGCCTTTGTAACTGCTTCGATCAATTCGCTGTATGAGACTGCTCTGCAAGAAAAAGACTATCCAGCGCAGGTCCTTTTACAATGGTTCATAACAGAACAGGTGGAAGAAGAAAAGAACGCAGCGGATATTGTTCAGCAACTCGAATTGATCGATGCCAAAGGCACAGCCGTACTGATGCTTGATCATCAATTAAGTAAAAGAGAAGACGACTAAAGAAAAAGAACCTGGAAATTAGATTTCCAGGTTCTTTTTTTTTTATGATTTATGACGATGCGCCAAACGCCCGCTCAGATAAGCAGCTGCACCAAATCCTAAAATGGTCGGGATCCAAAACGAAAAAAGACGATAACTCATCACCACAACGACACTGATCGCTGATGGGACTCCCAAACCTTCGAAAAGGAGTTTCATACTGCCTTCGATAATTCCTATACCACCCGGGAATATGAAAGCTACCTTCGACAACACCAGAGGCAAGCCGTACCCTGAAAAGAGCGTGGCCGCAGAAATTGGATGGCCGGCTGCGATGAATAGAAAGAACATGGCCAGCATATCGAACCCAACATTGACGATGGCTCCCAGCAGAGCCAATGCCCATTTGCCGTTTCCCATCGATTTTAAGGCAGTAAAGAACTGATCGATCGAGTCAATGACTCTTTCAGGATTGAATGATTGCTGTTTAAATCTTGCCCAGTGTCCCATCGCCCAAACGCCCAACCGCTTCACCAGCGGCTCCGCCCGCAACGCCAACAACGTGAGGATGGTAATGGTCAACAGGAACAGGAGAGCCGTTCCAAATTCGATCAACTGCCCCGTGGTAAGATCGTGAGCGAAGAACAAGTAGATCACGCCGATGATCGATACCCCCATGATCGTGCCGGTGTTGAAGAAAGCCGGGAGAGTGGCAGCCAAAAAAGAAGCGTTTCCATCCTTGCTCTCGCGGTTCAACCAGCCATAAGACATGGCCAATCCAACCGCGCCACCTGCCACCAGGCTGACCGCCAGCGTACCCACCGCGATCAACGATCCTTTGAAAACGGAGATCTTTTTACCATTGGCTTTGACAATGTAATAAAAGATGATGCCATTCCCCACCCAGCTCATGGTCTCCGCCGCCGCGGCCGCCAGAACTGCCCACAGCATCATGCTCCTGACGACATACCATGACCGCGTTAACTGGGCAATCTGCGGGTAGAGAAAGTACCCGGCAAAAACCAGGATAACTACGATTGGAAGATAATGCCAGATCTTAAACTTATGAGGTTTCATCGATTGATCGATATCTGTCATGAAGCATTGCCCTCTTCATAGAGAGATTTTCGCGCTGAATTGGCGTAAACTTCGACCATATGAAATTCATAGAAAGTTGCGGAGGTCTACCGATAAACAATCCGTAAACGCTAGTTTATCATAGATACTGCGGTCAGGTTGTAATACAATTCTAAAGAAGCAATGGGATGCTCATTGCAGGTATTGAACATCAGAACCCGGAATACGTGGCGCGGGTTGCTGATACGGATAAATGGATCAAATGATTGATGAATAAGAATGGATTGATCGCTTACGGCGATATCGCCATGGACGTGATCGTGCAGAAGGCTGCTTCAACAGATTCAGATGAGGATGAAAAAGTCGACGGTCTGCACATTTCACCGGGAGGGTCAGCCGTCAATTGTACGGTTATCGCCAGCACTCTGGGCATGCCGGCCGCGTTTCTGGGGATCGTCGGCGACGATCCTTGGTCCAAACTACTGGAAAAAGATTTGAGCGATCACGGACTGGATATTCGATACTTGCACCGCGTTCACGGGCAACTGGCAGTGTGTATATCCATCCTGGATCAAAATGGCGATCGCAAGTTTTATTCATATCGCGGAGTGAATGTGCAACCCGCCTATACTGAAATTCCGCGATCCGCCTTTAAGAACCGGCAATTCCTGCACCTATCCGGGT
>CAYWCH010000022.1:13650-15745 GCA_964456715.1 uncultured Anaerolinea sp.
GGCCGCCCTGCTGCGGAGTTCCTGGTGCGACCTGGTTGCTGTTGGAAGCAAAAAACAACGGGATGAGGGTGTCGCTCGATCCATCGTTTCTGTTCGCGCAAAACACCGACCTGGAAAACAACCCCGTTCTCGACAAAGTGGATTACTTTTTCCCCAGCCGAGAAGAGGCTTACCAGTTAACAAAACTTCGCGATCCGCTGCAGGCCGCCAGGAAGATCCGCGCCTTCGGCACCGACGTAGTGATCGTTACCCTGGATAAAGACGGCTGTCTGGTGGTCAGTGAGGGGGTCGAACAGTTCGTCAAACTCGAAAACCACGAACCGGTGGTGGATACCACCGGCGCCGGTGATGCCTTTTGCGGTGGTTTTTTATTTGCCGCAGCAAACGGGTTCGATCTCGTGGAAGCCTGCAAAATCGGCTCGGCGTCAGCGGCGCACATCATCGCGCGATACGGCGGCCACGAGAACCCACCGCAAATCGAAGATCTGGCAAGGTTCTTGACGAGAAATAATGAAACCGGGTTGGCCGAAATTCTGCTCAGGTTGAAACACCCGGGCATATTCTGGAGGAAGAGATGATCGGAAAGAATATCGAAATCAGCAGTGAGGTACGAAAAGCCATCGAACAAGGAGCACCGGTGGTCGCTCTGGAATCCACCATTATCGCGCACGGCATGCCCTACCCGCAGAACCTGGAAACCGCCCTGGCTGTCGAAGCTATCGTGCGTGAAACCGGAGCCATCCCGGCCACGATCGCCATCATCGGCGGCACGATGAAGGTCGGCCTGAGCCGCGAGGAGATCGAATTTTTCTCCACCGACAAGACCATCCTCAAAGCCAGTGACCGTGATATTCCGTTCATCCTGGCCAAGAAACTGCACGCGGCCACCACGGTCAGTGCCAGCCTGGCCATTGCCAGCGCAGCCGGAATCCACGTCTTCGTCACCGGCGGCATCGGCGGCGTCGGTCCGGAAGGCTACAAAACGATGGACATCTCATCTGATTTGATCGCTCTGGCAGATTATCCGTGCATTACCGTCTGCGCCGGGGTGAAAGCTTTCATGGACATTCCCGCCACGTTGGAATACCTGGAGACCAATCGTGTGGCTGTGGTGGGTTACAAGACAAACAATTTTCCACTCTTCTATACCCGCAACAGCCGCTATAAGATTGACTGGTCGGCTGATTCAGCTGCAGACGCTGCGGAGGTCTATTATCAGAAGCAGATCAACCAGCACAAAGGCGGGCTGCTGGTGGGTGTGCCGTTGGAAAGCGATGAAGCGCTCACATACGAAGAAACCCAGGCTGCCATAGCGGTTGCGCTGCATGAACTCAATAATAAAGGCGTCACCGGCAAAGAGGTGACACCGTTCATCCTCACAACGATCAAGGAAGCGACAAAGGGGAAGAGCCTGACGGCCAACATCGCCCTGATCAAGAACAACGCCAGGGTGGGCGGGGAGATCGCCGTGGAATTTGCGAAAAAGAGATTGTGATTATTAACCACAGAGCCACGGAGAACTCAGAGTATTTAAAAAAGAGTTCTCAGTGTACTCGCGGTGTGTGCGCCCTGTTCTGTAGGACTGTGACTCTGTGGTGGTATTTAACTTCAAACGGATGCTTGCGCATCCGTTTTCGTTTGATTCAACCTAAAGGCCGAGGAACTTCAACAGCCCCATCACGGCAAAGACCGGCCAGACCAGTGCCTTGAGAAAACCCAACACACCCAGCCAGAAGGTGGCCGCGTGCCCGATGAAATAGATGGCCGCGCCGATAAAGCCCAGACCATAGACGGCATCCCCGCCGCCGCTGCGGCCACGGTGATGATGATTGCATTCGTTATACTCTTTATGTGCTTCAGTAGTCATTTTCTCTCCTTTTGTTTTTCACTACATAATATACGAGCGTAGTGTCAACAGGTTGCATTAACAAAAGCGCTCACGCGCCTTTCATCAACCCATATGGATGCACTCTTCGGTAGTCAGGCTGCCTTGACCTTTGTCTTCTGGTTTTAGGCCCTTGACTTTGCGCTCCAGGCTTTCGCGAGGTTAGCCTTCGGTCGTCCGGCATCATGATCACCTTGGGGTGATTTTAGA
>CAYWCH010000022.1:15755-16574 GCA_964456715.1 uncultured Anaerolinea sp.
CTGGACTTGTTCCGTTTGCTTTCGCATAACGTCACCATTCTCGGTCAGTCAGGCCGTCTTGGTGAGGATCGCTGTTCTCACTTTAGACCCTTGACTTTGCGCCGCCAGCTTTTGCTGACTTTGCCATTTTTTCGGAGTGCATTAACAATATAGCGCAAAATTATCAGGGTTTCAATCGAACAGGAATAGAACGAAATATGAATTCGTTTTGCATCAATCTGTCGTTTGAGTGATGAGCTAGATAGATTTTCCGGTTCAGCCCCATCATGCTCTGGTTTCTACAGCTTCCTTTGCTGCCTCAAAATCGGGCAGATCGATCTCGACGTTGCGCACGGTGGGGACAAGGAACCCTGCCACTGATACCAAAATGCTGAGCAGGCCCACCAGGGTGATCAGCACGCCCACGCCGCGGCCCGCGCCCATCCCAAAGATCGGACCCAGTATTCCCGCCAGCGAACCGCCTTCCGCCATGGCCGGTTTGAATAATTTATCGGCCAGAGGCGCTGCCAGCAACGGCGCAATCAGCCCGGCTGACCAGGCAATGGCGCGGCGTACGGCGAATACCCGCCCCTGCACGTCCGGCGCGACCTTAGCCTGCCAGATCGCCTGACTGCAGGCATTGGTGATCGGCAACATCAGCATCATCCCCACACCACCGATCGCGACGATCGGAAGTGAAGCGCGCAATCCGGTCAACGCGAGGAAGGCTCCCCCGATACCCCCGCTGATCAACAAGGCAACAATTTTTTGCTTCCCGCCACCCCAGGCGCTCATCACCAGTGTGCCCACCAGCATGCCCACGCCCATCAAGGTGCTCAG
>CAYWCH010000023.1:0-16407 GCA_964456715.1 uncultured Anaerolinea sp.
CTGGGGTATTTCCATCTGCCCACCACGGACTGCAACCGTTCCGCTGCCCAGCAGATCCGTGTACTCGCCATCCGGCAAGATCGTGACCGCGCTGCCCGACCGGTTGGAAACATTGAAGATGCCGAAGAGATTGGTACCTTCCCATTCCCACACAGCCTGAATGGCGGGTTCCGCTGCGGTGATGGTAAACACGCCATTGGCTTGTGCCGGATCTTTTTTAAGCGCTGTCAATTTGGTCAGGAATTCCGAGAGTTCATAATCCTTCCACTCGACCTTATCGGCATCGAAAAGCGAGGGAGTATGTTCGGCTGCTGATTCCTCACCGCCGTAGATAAGAAAAGCACCGCGATTGAACGCTTCAAAAGCTGTCCAGGCCAGCGCCTGCGCTCGGGTTGGAGCGGTTTTCATGATGCGCTCATTATCATGGTTTTCCACGTAGCGCATCTTAATAAAATTACCCGGGTAGATCGCTTCCTGGAATCGCAGCATTTCAAGATAGCGAGCAACAGGCACATCCCCCTTGACTGCTGCCTGCCAGATGGGGAAGATATCGTACACGTAGGTCAGGTCAAAGCCGCGATAAACTTCGCTGTCTGAGATGGCCGAGAGACCATGCTTGCGCCGATATTCGATGAAGCCGGCATGTACCGATTCAGCCAGCCAGAGTACGCCCGGCTTGACCTCGGCCACAGCTTGCCGCGCGGCCACCCAGAACTCCTCGGGCAGCAGCGAAGCCACGTCGCAGCGAAATCCATCCACACCGAATTTGGCCCAGCCTTGCAGGGTCTCGATGAGATAGTCAGTGAGTGCCGGATTCGGATGTTTGAGATCGATGACGTCACTCCATTCAGGAACGGTGGTCACGGGTCTACCCGCCGCGTCCTGATGATACCAATCGGGGTGCGCAGCCACCAGCACCGAATCGTGGGCGGTGTGGTTATAGACCACATCGATCATCACCTTCAGATCAAGTTTGTGAGCTTTTTCGATCAAGCGCGCAAAATCAGCTTTAGTACCGTATTCCGGATTCACCTCACGGTAATCGGATATCGAATACGGGCAACCCAGCGAGCCCTTTTTATTGAGTTTGCCAATGGGGTGAATAGGCATGAACCAGATTACATCCACCCCCAACGAGCTTATCCGCTCCAGGTCAGCCTCGACATCGGCAAACGTGCCATGTGGTCCGTGATTGCGGACATAGATCTCGTAGATGACGAGGCTTCGAACTGATGAAGAGGTATCAATCGCCATGGATTCTCCAATTTTGAATCGAATAGTTTTCGCAATTCTACCAGTATGGGAAAAACCCTGAAAGTTCTTTGCTTAACACAAAGATTAATTATCCCAACGATCTCAATCCAGTTATTCTGCCAACTCCACCCGATTGCGGCCTTTCACCTTGGCACGGTATAGCGCCTGGTCGGCTGATTGCACCAACGATTCTGCTGTGTTACCGTTTGTCGGATAGACTGCGATCCCGGCTGACATTGAGATCGTGCCCAGCGATTGCCCCTGGTGTGCCACACTCAGGAATTTGACTTTCTCAATCAAATCCTGGGCACGCTTCTGGGTGGGTTCAAGTTCAGCCCCCGGCATCACCAGGATAAATTCCTCACCGCCATAACGGCAGGCCACGTCTTCACCGCGCACGTGATTTTGCAGGAAGTTTCCCAGGGCAGCCAGCAGTACATCACCAGCTTGATGCCCGTAGTTGTCGTTAAATGATTTAAAATGATCGATATCGAGCATGATGACGCCAATGTGATCTTCCTTGCGTTTGGCACGAAGAATCTCACGTTCAAGGGTCTCTTCCATATACCTGCGGTTGAACATATTCGTCAGTGGGTCGCGGATGGTCTGCTCGCGCAGAGTTGACCGCAATTTAAGGTTGGCTATCGCCAACGAAAGACTATCGATGATGGTGTGAATGCGCTGCTTTTTTTGATAGTGATACCATTCATTCTCGCTATGTTCGGTTACCGGATGGCACAGGTGCAGCAGACCGATGGCTTCACCCTGAGCCACCAGGGGGACGCATAAATAATCAGCCGGTCCTTCTACTTTTATATGCGAACAAATGAGAGAATGCTTGGCTTCCTTCCCAGAGACGATGGCACTCTCATCCACGATGTGCATCCTGCCCCGCCGCAGCCCCCAACACTCGTCCGGTTTGAACACGATCGGATCCTCGAGCGGTTGTCCCCAAGCAGCAGCACGGTCAAGGATGTTACGCGATGAATGATACAGGTAAAGCACACCCGAATCTTCAGGGAAGAAATGGCTCATTTGATCTGCGATCACCTTACAGGCTTCTTCGGTATTCGGACAGGCCTGCAGCAAATCGACCATCTCGCTGATCCTTTCCGTCTCCCGGTTGGTCAGTTCAAGAGCGGCGATCCCTTCGGTCAGTTTCTCATTGGCTTGTTTTAGTGCTTCATCCGTTTCCCGTTGTACGGTAATATCACGGCTGATCCCAAGGATTCCGATGATATCGCCTGTCTCATCACGCAACGGTACTTTGGTTGATTGTCGCCAACGCTTCTCTCCGGTTTGCAGATCGATCACAAAGCCTTGCTTTTCATTTAATATCTCACCTGTTGTGAGGACATGCATGTTCTCTTCATGAACTCTCGCTGCCACCTCTGCGGATTGGAAATCTTCCACCATTTTCCCAATCAAATCCTCTTTGTAGGTTGCGCCGACGGCATGCGCTTCTGCAGGATTGGCGATCAGGTATCGATCTTCTTTGTCCATGGCAAATACAGCGTCTGGAACGTTGTTGATCAGAGTGTTGATCAAATTCCGCTCACTGTTCAAATCCTGGTAGACTCGTTTCCTCTCCTCCACTTCGGCTTCCAGTTGAGAATTCTTTCTGGTCAGACTAAGGCGCGTCTCTCTGGCCACCAGAGCCAGCACGATGAATATGAGCACCACACCCACACTGGTACCAATATTGGCGATTTTTGCTTTTTGTTCAGCTTCTTTCAATCGCGGATCATTGGCATCGTTGTACCTCTGAATTGTACTCAGCAACCCTTCATATGTATCTCTATATTCGTTCTTAAGTGAGTCGTCTTTGCCGGCAAGATGGTCCGCCCAACGGTTTTGCATCAGGATGCGTAAATTACCCACCTGATCGCAAACTGACAGGAAAATTTTTGTGTCATCAAGTAATGGCAAAGCAGTGGGTTGGGTCCACCCTTTTGTTCTTTCTGCGTCTATATCAACACACAAACTCGCGGCGATATCCATCTGTGAATAGACATCGCTCTGAAGATCAACGTCTGAACTGCCGAATATTAGTGAGGAGAAATTACTGTTTGCTTCGCTGACTGCGATAATCAGGCTCCGGGAATCTTGTTCGAAGGTTCGCGCGCTGACGGATTCTTCGCTAATTTTTGCTGTTTGCTCCTGAAGAAAATGGCCAATAATCAAGCCCATAACCAAGATAAAGATCTCGACCAGTGAGATCGCCTTTGGCCAATTGACAATATCTTTTACAAAACTTGATTTCTTTTGCATCACCATAAACTACCTTTAATCAAACCATAAATTTATTATCCCACTTTTCGACAAAATTTTTAACCCCTAATCCTATAAATTTTGTATGAATTTTCCGACCCTGCGTTTTGGTTCACAAGAGGTTGTTATAATAGTGACGCATGATGATTGAAAAAATTGAAAACCACATGAGGAATAAGATGACCGAATATGAAGTGATCGTCATTGGGGCAGGGCCCGGCGGATACGTTAACGCAATAAAATGCGCCCAACTTGGCATGAAAACCGCAATCGTGGACAAGGAATGGCTGGGAGGTGTCTGCCTGAACATCGGTTGCATCCCCTCCAAAGCACTGCTAAAGAATGCCGAAGTCGCTCACCTGCTGCGTGAACGTGGCAGGGATTTTGGATTCTCGTTCGACAATTTGCAGCTCGATTACAGCGCAGCCGTCAGGCGCAGCCGGCAAACCTCAGATCGCCTCACCAAAGGCGTCGATTTCTTGATGAAAAAGAACAACATCAACGTCCATATGGGTACAGCCCGCATAATCTCGAAGAATGAAATTGAAGTGGTTTCTTCGGATGGATCCATTGAGATACTTACAGCAAAGAACATCGTCATCGCCACCGGTTCGCATGCTGTCAGTATTCCGGGTATCGCCGTCGATGGAGAAAAGGTCTTATCGTATCGGGAGGCCATTCTTCAGCCGACCCTTCCCAAATCAGTGGTGATCATTGGAGCAGGTGCGATCGGCTTGGAATTTGCCACGGTCTGGAGCGGTTATGGCTCAGAAGTCACCCTGGTCGAAATGCTGCCCCGGATTGCCCCCATGGAAGACGAAGAGGTAAGCGCAGAATTGGCGCGCGCCTTTAATAAACGTGGCATCCGTGTGCTGGTTGGAACGAAGGTCAAATCCGTGAAGCCATCGGCTGATGGTGTGGAGGTGGTGGTAAACAACGAAGATGGCGAGCAATTCCTCCAGGCGGCACAAGCTCTGGTCGCCATCGGGTTCAAGCCGAATACCGCCAACCTCGGCCTTGAAGAGATTGGTGTGGCATTGACCGAGCGCGGACATATCCAGATCGATGACCGAATGGCGACAAACATTTCCGGGATATGGGCGATCGGTGATGTGACCGGGAAATTCCTGCTTGCCCATGTGGCATCCACTCAAGCGCTTGTTTGTGCTGAAGCGATGGCCGGGAAAAAGACCCGCGCGATTGATTACAGCATGGTGCCGCGTGCCACTTACAGTGCTCCCCAGGCAGCCTCCTTTGGGTTGACCGAAGCCCAGGTGAAAGAAAAAGGTATCGAGTATACGACGGGTAAATTCAATATGATGGCCAACGGCAAGGCTCTCGGCCTGGGAGAGACTGCAGGGTTTGCCAAAGTGATCGTTGATACCAGGAATGGAAAGTTGTTGGGAGCGCATTTGATCGGTCCCGAAGTATCGGAGTTGCTGCCTGAGCTGACGCTTGCGCAGCTTTCGGACCTTTCCATCGAAGACATCGCCGCGAATATTCATGCTCACCCCACCCTGAGCGAAGCAGTGCTGGAAGCAGCCCATGCCGCGATGGGGCAGCCGCTGCACATGTAGAGGTCAATCATCCGAAACTAAAAACCGCCAATAAGATCATTTTGGCGGTTTTGTTGTTCAGACAATCTTAATATATTGCCAATTTTCCCAGTATTCGGTATACAATAAAATTCAGGTGATCACTCGACCTTCAAGTGCCACCTGTTTTTATTGAGACTTTCGCCCGCCGAGGAGTAAAAATGACTGCTTTCGATTATCCATTCACATTCACTGAAGACGCCATACATCAGACCGAAGGCTCACTCAAGCTCGAAAACCCGCTCCCTTACCCCAACGAAGGAAGCGGGTTTTATCGTCCCGGCAGGATATTTCTGAAAGACAACGGCTCTCTGGAAATCATGCTTTATCACAATCCGGCCACCTCAAAATTCATCTACCTGAGGCAAAGCCCACCAGACAGGTATCTGTTCGATGTTGTCGGCCTGGATCCGCATTTGGCGGATGGATTTTCGCAGATCACTTTACCCGGTCAATTGTGCCTGGGTGCTGAGCGGACCAGGTTGATCGGTGAAGCGATCAATTGGATCTTCAGATCACCCACCTTCGCGCCCATTTTTGAAAACCATACCCAGGACAACCTGGCTGTTTTTCCGATCGCCCGTGAAGGTTTAAAATATCAGGTTGCTGAGGCCATCTTTGATAACCATGGTTTTTATTGCGATGAGATCGTCCTCGATGCCCATCATGTTTTTGATAGTTCGGTTCCGGTTTACAACCGCACGGTGGAAATGACCATTTTTAAAGATAAAGATCTTGAACCGGTGCAAAAAGAAAAAATCACCGTGGCCTTTTTCGCTGATAGCATCGCCAGCGGTCTGGTGATGAAGGAGGTGATCGCCAGGGTCAGGGAACGTTTCGTGAACGTCAAACGGGTGGAAGTGATCTCCCCATTATCGACCATTCGCGGATTATGCCGCATCGCCAGGACAGAACTGGATGACGACATCTCGGTCAGAGTGCATGTGTTTGAGACCCTTCTCAATGCGCTTCCCCCCGATTACTACTATTCAGCCCACTTTGATATACCGGAATTTCACGTTGATCCAGATTTACAACGACAATACCGCGATTGGTGGGGTCGCGATGACAACGGCAATTATATTGCTGATACCGCCTGCGCCGGCTATGGTTGGAGTGAGGTCTTCTACAGCCCGCGCAAACAGATCCAGATGATGAACAGCCAGTTGCAGTCCAGGCATGGGATAACAATTGCCCAGATCATTCAACGCAATCTGGGCATGAAATAGCATAAAAACGGTTTTTTTACTGGATCAGTTCGATATAAGCCGGAATTTGATACAGCTCAGCTCCGCTCAAGTTGACCGCAAGCTTGACGTTCCCTGTGACTGTGACACTTTTACCGATGATCTGGGTTTCCATGGTCGATTGTTCGGAGGTACCCTTAATCGTAACCTCATTATTGAGGGCAAGAATCGTTCCCATGAAATCCGAGGTCGAATTTCCCGCGAATTTGATCGTGCTGGTGTTTGTTGGCGCCATATAGAAAAGGATGCCGCGGATCGCCGGGGGAACTCCACAAAGTGAGGTAATGCAATTTGGTGCGGTTAAGACAATCGTTGAACCACCAAGCAGATCAATCTCACCCGAGCGCATATAGATGGTGACGTTATTTCCAGTAATATTCCCGCCACCATTTGCCTTGAACACGCCATCCACGCAATACAATCCTTGATGCATGATCAAGTTCTCCGAAGCGTTCACCTGGATGGTGTCGTATATTCCTGGGTAGATCTCTCCACCGCTGGTAATTGCCCCTTTATACTCAAGCTCTGAACAATCTGGGGGGTCCACTTTTATCTCGGGAAGCTTCTTTGTTGACTGTGTTGGTACAGGGTCAAAAATAGCGCCACCGGTGTCGATGAGATTGGTCATATACTGAATTTCTGCATGGCTGACCAGCAGTTTTATGTGCCCCTTGCCAGAAATGCATGAGTTTGAAAACACACCACCATCCTGGATGGTGATGCTGCTGGTACCATCAAGGAAGATTCCACCATCTGAACAATCTTCAGCCAGAGAAGCAATAGCATTGCCATAAGCCAGGCTCTGTTGCGGGTAAACCCGGCTGACCGCCACAACCACACCCACCAACGGCTGATTGTAGAGGATTTGCCCAAATCTCAACGTGGTCTCAGAGGTCACCTGGATATGAATATCCAGATAATCACTGAAACCATCTGTCTCACAGGTAACATAAACATGGTTGGTCGAACTGGTGTCATTGATCAGTGTTACGCCATCTTTGGCAGCATTTTGTATCGCTGCCTGGATGGCCTGTGTGGTGGCGGTGGCGCCCAGCGAGGAGCCGCAATAAAAATCTCTCGGTTGGTAATTTTTAATAGATTGAGCAGCGGCTCCTGCGCCAGCTAACGCCGCGGAGTCAGCAGCAGCCTGAGATGCCCGTCGATCTGAATAAAACCGAGTACCATCAATAGCCAACGCTGCCATACCCATAATAACGATTATCGACAGCGCTATGATCACAATAATTTGCCCCTTTTCAGATCGATTGCTTGGCATTCAGCTCTCCGCATTCACAATAAATACTGCTTATTTACTTAAGACGTAATAACCACTTTTTGGTTACGGGCAAACCAAAGATTAATTATTTCATTACATTTTATTTACATGACAAATAATGAGAAACCGCATAGAAATCCCGGCAGAAAGTTACCTGCCGGGATCCAATAAACGACATTTATCAATAATGCTATTTGTTCTTATTCTTGGGTGTTGCGGTAGCAGAACTTCCTTCGTCAGTTGTTACGGGGGTGTTCGTGGCAGTCTTCTTGCCACCCTGTGATTTGCCAGGGGGAGTCTTTGTTTTACCGGAATTGCCCCTATTGTCATTTGTCTGCTTATTCCCGGCTCCGGGGGTATGGTTGTGTGTGGCCTGTGAATTCCCTTTCACCTCGGTTGATGTGGATGAATCAGTTGAACCCGAGCCAGGAGTAGGTGTTGGTGTGGCATTTTTTTCTGGTTTGGTTTGAGATTTCTCCTTTACTTTTTCACGGAGCCAGATAAGATCGGTCTGTCCTTTGATAACTAGATCAAGTTTTTCCTGGAGAACAACCAGCACTTTTTCTCTGGCAATACCCGCATCGGAGAAAGAATCCACCTTTAATAACTTGATCGCTTGAATCTCTGTTTCGATCCGGTTTTGAACTCTCCCCAGTGCTTCGATTGCCTGATCATCTTCCATCGCGGCTGCGATCCCGATGGTTTCGTCCACCTGAGTGCTGAAACGCTGGATCGTCTCCTCGGAAGGTGTTTCACCCTTATTGAACATGACAATAATCTCAGTTGCCCTGTTCTGGGTGTATGCCGAGGACAGATCAAACTGGTCAGACTCGCTCTCAGCCATTGACATGGCCATTTCTTCGCTCGCCAATTTGACCGAGTACAAGAACTGATCAGGCTGACTACCCTGTGAAGCACGAATAGTTATCCAGCCAGCAACCCAAACGATCACAACAGCCAGGAAAATCGGGATGGCCACTTTCAGCAACTGTGGATGCAATTTAAATAATCTTGCTCCGAGGGACTCTGCCTCTTGTTTTTGATTAAGTTCCCGCTGTCCGATCACACTGGAGGAACGTCGTTTATATGAATTTGCTTCCTTCAGAAAAGCAGATCTTCCATTAACAACATTCTCAGTACTGCGTTCAGGAGTATCCTCCAGCAGTGAGAGAATGCGTTTCAGCTCAGGATCGATCTTTTTATTCGACAACATCGCCATATTCTTTCTTATCATCTACCAATATGCGTTTTAATGAAGCCACGGCTCGATGCTGCAGAGTCTTGATGGCTGAAACCGGCTTTCCAAGCGAACTTGCCACTTCATCAATAGCCCAGCCTTCGATAAATCGAAGATAGATCACCTGCCGTTGGTCCGGTGTCAATGATCGCATTGCCTTGCGAAGCTCCTGTTTCTGAAGTTCCAGTTCAACCTGACTTTCGGTGTGCTTCGTGTTATCGGCAGGGAATGTCTCGTCAAGCTCAAGTATGCCTGGTACGTTCTTGCGATAACTGTCGGTGATCCAGTTATGGGCGATTCGATATAGATACGCCTGTAAATGCTCGTCCGGTCCCTGGCCGCAGTTCAAACCTTTAAGAAACCGCGAAAATGTCTCAGACACGCAATCTTCCGCGAGAGATTCATCACCCAAGAGGCGCATGGCGTATCGAAATATCCCGGGGCTATATCGATCGTAGATAGCACCAAGAACCACGGGGTCGAAATCCTTTGCGCCCCGAAGCAGCTCTCTCTCAGAATTGAGATCCATTATTTAATTTATACTATATGACGTTGTTTTTGACGAGAAGTTACTCGATCATTTCATATTTTCACCCCAATTTTATGCTTATCATGGCGTTAAAAAGGAGATTGATATAGAATAACGCCAGTAAAAACATGCCTCTCCTTAAAAAACGACTCTTCCCTATGAAATCATTCAAGAAAATATTTGTGAGACCAGGTTTTTCAGCGGTTTCAGCCCTATTGGCCTGCGCTCTGGTTTGCCTGCTTTACGTCTTCATGGAATGGACCTATAACATTGATAAATCCACACTGGCGAACACGGCGTTATTCAGTGAAAAATTGTTGATCCTCTTTAATTCAGCCGCCATCCTGACATTGGCCTGTGTAATTATTTATCTACCCTTCATCCTGCTTTATCAATGGGTAAAACGTGAAAAAGCGAAACTGATCATCCGTTTCTTCTTCCCATTGCTCCCAACCGCCCTTTTTACCACAATGCTGCTGCTGATCTTTGATAACACAACCTACACTTTTTGGAAGGTTGGCATCGTAACATCAACCGGGTTCATCCGCGGCCTGTATATGGCAGCCTGGATCGTGACTTTCCTTTTCTTCTATACCAGGATGATCCTCTTTATAAACAAGCTCGATAAGGCGATGAGCAAGCAGCCAAATCGCAACCGCGTTAAGATCATAGCCTTCTCATTGTTCGCTGTGCTCGCTTTGGCTCTAATCCCGGTGGCAATAAATGGAAGAAATACCGTTACAAAGAATGTGGCCGACGCTTCATCCATCAAAGCAAACCGCCCGAATATCATCCTGATCACCGTGGACAGCATGAATGCCAGCATGATGTCTTTGTATGGATACACCAAAGATACGACCCCCTTTCTTGAGGAATTCGCTGCCTCCGCTCTGGTCGGTGAAGACCATTTCTCCAATGCCCAGGGGACGATCGGATCAATCACTTCCATCTTAACCGGCAGATACCCTGCCGATACACGGGTTCTGGCATCTGCCGATGTCCTTGAGGGCGATGATGCCTATCTGCACCTGCCGGGAATTCTCAAGCAATACGGATATGCAACCGCACAACTCAGTTTTTCTTATTATGCCGATGCTGAAAATTTAAACATTCAAAACGGGTTTGACATTGCCAACAACGAATCTTCAGAGACCAACCCGGTAATGAACGCTTTGGTTTCTGCCCTGCCTACCAATTATTATTACTTCTTGCGAGAAATATCCATTCGCGGCAGCGATCGGCTCGCGCATGTCTTTTTTATCAAGGATATGAGCAACCCATACAAACAGGTGACAGAATCACCCGACAAGTTCAATGATGCGTACAAGATGGAAACTGCGTTATCGCTGTTGAAGAACACCGACAAACCCATGTTCATTGATATTCACTGGATGAATACTCACGGCCCCAAGTATTATCCTGAGGTTCAGGTCTTCTCCGCCGGGAAGGATCCAAAAACACAGGGAAACCGCGACCCGAATTTTTTCCTTGACAGCATCCTCGAATTTGATACGGCGTTTTCGCAGTTTTATCAGCAGCTTGATGAAGCCGGCCTTCTCGATAACACCATGATCATCATCACAGCAGATCACAGCCAGCGCTGGACGATCACTCCCCTACCCTTGATTATCTATTTCCCGGGCGGCAGTAATGCAGGGACGATCGAGACATCCACCGAGAATCTCGATATCTCTCCCACCATCCTCGATTACCTGGGTATTCCCCAACCCACCTGGATGCCCGGGCAATCGATGCTTGCCATGCCTGACCCGGACCGCCCCATTTTCATCACCCAGATCACCAGCTCTATCAAAGATCCCAAAACCGGAAAGATCTCCTATCCACCTGCGGTTGCTCCTTTTTATCAGTTTGGCAAGATCACGGTTGAGCAATGCGACACCTGGTTCATGTTGAACCTTGAAACGATGACATTAACCACCAGCAAGGTGCTGCCAAATTCT
The DNA here is from genome assembly GCA_964456715.1 of uncultured Anaerolinea sp. Lineage (GTDB taxonomy): Bacteria > Chloroflexota > Anaerolineae > Anaerolineales > Anaerolineaceae > UBA6107. The sequence continues at coordinate 11,371 of CAYWCH010000023.1, forward strand.
GGTAGGGAATGCAGCAAAGAGCCGCTGACCGCCGATGAAGCGTTGGCACTAATCAAGCAATACCTGGCAAGTTATGGGTTCGATGTATCAACAATCACCGATGTGAAAATCACCAAATAACCTCTGGAAGAGAGGATTACTCCTCTCTTCTTTTTTCACCTTTGAAACCCATTTTAATGACCTGATAGACGAAAAACCCGATCATAGCCAATCCGAGAAGATATACTGGCCAATTAAACTGACTCATATGGACATGCGACAGCGTTTCAATACTGGCTGGTAATGCTGCGATTGCATCAGACATGAACACATAAAGATCGATCAATACACCCAAAGCCAAAGCCACCCATCCAATTATGCCGGGTTTAACCACTCTGTTCATCCCGTCCACTCTCACCAATCCGACCCCCAAGATGACCATCAAGATTGCGATCAGCATCGGTGCCAGCACGGGTCCCCACCAGGGTAATGGCAGCATGAAGAGCAGGTCGGTATCGAGCCATCCAACCGGCCATCCGATGAACACCCGCAGCCAGAAATAATAAAAAATATCCCAGGTGCCAAACAACAACAGAAAATATCCCGCCCATGATTGAAGGGTCTTTCCTGCCAGGATGGCCACCATGAACAGCATAATCAGGGTTGCCAATTCCCTTCCCGCTTCAATATAGATGATCTGCGTATCCATGGAAACCAACGCCTGTTTAAGCTCAGTAATTCCATAGAGCCGGCGCAGGTATACGACAACCGCCGATTCCAGGTAAGCCATGGCAATGGCGAAAATGGCAGCACACAACAGCAGAAAGCCACGCAACCTTGTCTCTTTCAATTGATTCTCCCTTGTTATCTGTGATTGCATTTCGAGCTGCCAGTATATCCCCCCGTAGCTCTCAAGTTCTATCCCCGACTATCAAAAACTATCCTTCCATTTTTAGGAATATGCTCACCACCTCGGGGTCAAATTCCTTACCCGATTTCTCCTTGATGTATTGCACCACCTCTTCCTTCTTCCAGGCGTGACTGTAGGCACGGTTCGAAAGAAGGGCATCCCAAACATCAACTACAGAGAACAACCTCGCCGCGATCGGAATTTCCTGACCCTTCAACCCACGCGGATAACCTGTGCCATTCCAGTGCTCATGATGGCAATAGGGAATATCCATGGCAGGCTGAAGGAATGGAATTTTCCGCAATAATTCATAGGCAGTCACAGGATGCTTCCTGATAATCACCCAATCCTCATCAGTGAGTTGCTTTTTAGCTCTTAAAATTTCATCAGGAATTGCCATTTTCCCGATATCATGCAAAATGGCTCCCCGACGAATATGATCGATTTCACTTTCCTGAATCCCATAGGCTCTGGCAAGTTCCACAGTTTTTTCTGTGACTCTGCGCGAATGCCCTTCGGTTTCCTTGTCCCGCAATTCCAGGGCTTTGGCCCAGCCCTCAAGCGTGGTTTCATAAGACTCAGCCAGTTGCTTGGTTTGTTCCGCCACCCGGCGTTCCAGGTTTTCATTCAGGTCTTGTAAGCGCCATTGCAGTTCGGCATATTTCGTCACATCACGGGCGACAAAGATACGTCCCTGAAAATTACCAAATCGATCATTCAATAGTGTACATTTAATATCGTAGTGATAATACCCATGCTCACCGTCAAAAATGACTTCTGTGGTGACGTTTTGTGGTACTTTAAATTCCTCGATCAAATCGGGATATATGGCAAGGACCTTGGTTACGGAACGGTCGAGCACCTGTCGGGAGTTCATCCGCAGCTCTGAAAGCGCTTTTTTGTTTGCAATGACAATGCGATCCTGTGAGTCAAGAACGATGACCATATCATCCATGTTCTCCAGAATGGTTTCACGCGCGATCGGGATCAGGTCGAAGAGATAAAACCGGAATAATCCCCAGGCGATGATGAAATCTCCAATCACTGCCGCAATTGGACCAGGATCACGCCCGGGAATGATTTGCACATCCAGATAAGACAAGAACACCCCAACCACCGGCAAAATTACACCAATGGCTATGATGATCGTTTGCAGGCGCCGAAGAGAATCTTTATTGGGTTCTCGTAATACCAAATAGACCATACTGGCAAGCGAGACTAAAGCACAAATACCTGCGATCAGATCTGCCGGCCAAAGATAAGTCCGCTGAAGTTCTGAAAAAACGGATCTTTGAACGATACCGATATTGCTGTAGATCAAATGATGATAAGAATCGGTGAATAAAAGGATAGTAAACAGAACCGGTAAAATTAAGGCCAGGCAAACACCTAGTCGATTTTTCTGGGGGGACTTGTGGATATACCGGGCAACAAAAAATGGAAGGGATGCGACCGATACAAGCGCGGCTACCCATTCGACCTTATCCCAGAGCAATTTGCCGCTGAGAGAAGTGGAAACCAATCCAATGATAAATGAAAGCAGCCACAGGTTTTGGCCAAAGAGGAACCAACCAAATTCTCCTGCGGCATTCACTCTCCAACGATTCCATGTAAAGATCAGGATACTGAGTGAGACTGCAAAAGAGAATAGATATGGCAGTAGGTAAAGCATCTTTTCCAACGTCATACGCCACCTTGATTTTCATCAATCAGTCATATGAACGGATTTGCAACAGCTCTTTTCTCAATATCGTTAATGCCACATTATCAGTATCCATGAATTCAAATATGGCAGTTAGTATCAATTTGTAACTATTTCTAACACTGTTCCAACGATCTGATTTCACAGCGAACAGATTGGTCACTTCTCAAGTTCGATCATGCGGTGGAGAATGGGTAAAATCTCCATTCCATCTCCCACGATTCCCAGATCGGCTGCCTTGAAAATCGGCGCGTCCGGATCCTTGTTGATGGCGATGATCGTTTTGGATGTGCTCATGCCAACGATGTGCTGAATGGCACCGCTGATTCCCACCGCGATATAAAGATCCGGGCCTACCGTTGTTCCCGATTGCCCCACCTGCAAGGTGTGGGGGATCCAACCCTGTTCAACGATGGCGCGCGAACCGGCCAGAACTCCCCCCAGGTCCACGGCCACGTTTCGGAGCAGATCCAGGTTGGCAGCTCTCTGGCAGCCTCTGCCGCCGGCTACGATGACCTTCGCGTCTTCGATACTTACCTGCCCATCGCTTTCGAACAATTTCCGTTCCACCACCTTTGTGCGGATGGCCGCTTTTTTCAACGTCACCGGGATCATCTCAACGGCTGCCTTCCGGTTGGCGTCAGGTTGGAGCGCTGAGAAGACATTCGGTCTGACCGTCGAAGTCTGCGGACGGCTGTATGGGGTGATGATCGAAGCCATGATGTTGCCGCCGAATGCTGGGCGCGTCTGCACCAACTGACCATCAGCGTCGATATCCAATCCGGTGCAATCAGCGGTGAGTCCCAATTTCAAGCGGGCGGCCACCCGGGGAGCAAAATCACGGCCATGGGGTGTGGCCCCGTAAAGCACCACCGCGGGTTTCTTCTGCGCGATCAAGGCACACATTACATTAGTGAATCCGTCGGTTGAATATTCTGCCAATAACTCGTGCTGGCATAAAAGCACGCGGTCCGCACCAAACTGCCCAAGAGCATCATACCCTGAAGCCTTTTCGTCACCGATCACCACAGCCACCAGCTCCTGGTTCAATTTATCAGCCAGGACGCGGCCTTTTCCGAGCAGTTCGTATGCCACCTTGCGGGGCTGCATCGAGCCTTCGCGTTCTTCCAGCTCCACCCATACGAACACACCCTTATATTTCGACAACTCTTCTGTCGATGCTTGTTTGCGTTCGATGCGGATGGCATTTTTTCGGCACACATTGGCACATGCCCCACAAAGCGTACACAACTCGCTCACCTGGATTCGGCCATCCTCGTAGATCAATGCTCCGAATGGGCAGTTGTTCACGCAAAGTTTGCAGCCTGTACAATCTTCATAATTAATGATCAGCATATTCGCTCCACCGGTTCCAGTGTTCGATTTCCCTGTTCTTTTAGATGAATTTCCGTTCTTTCAAGAACTCCGCGATCTTGCGGGCTGCAATCTCGGCTTCAATATTCTGCAGAAGCTCGCCATGTTTCTTCTCCTGCGGCGGGAAGACTTTAACCACCTGGGTGAAAGAACCCTTCAAACCCAACTCCCCTTCCGGGATGGTCAGATCTTGCGGTGTGACCATTCGGATCGACTTACGACGAGAATCGATCAACTCCTTCAGTGAGGGTACGCGCCGCACCACTTCACCTTTGCTGAAGGTGACCAGCGCAGGACAACCGGCCTCGATCACTTCGTAACCGCGATCGATCTCACATTTCACCTGGATTTGTCGCGCGTTGTTCACCAAAGCCGCTTCCACTCCGTAGGTGATCTGCGGCAGGGTAAGGATCTCGGCGATCTCCGGTCCAACCTGGGCGGTATCTCCATCCACCGCCTGTTTGCCCACAAAGATCAGATCGAAATCGGGTACGGCAAACCGGATAGCGGAAACCAATGTCAGGGCAGTCGCCCAGGTATCTGCTCCGGCAAATTCACGCCCACAAACGAGAAACGCGCGGTCAGCTCCCAGTTCCAGGCTGCGCAGCAAAACATCGCGAGCCTGCGGCGGGCCCATCGTGATCGCAATGATCTCGATCTCCGGATTGGCATTCTTCAACCTTACCGCGTGATCAAGTGCGTACTCGCAGAACGGATTAAGGATGGATTTCACACCCTCGCGGATCAAGGTTCCGGTAACAGGGTTCACCTGCACATTGGTCACTTCGGGTACTTGTTTGACGCAGACAACGATTTTCATTGCTTCCACCTCAGTTCCCAAATATATCGCCCGGGTTTAAAATGTTCTCCGGATCGAGCGCATTCTTTATCTGTTTCATCTGGTCGATCTGATCTTCGCTGTACATCAACTTAAAGAACTTTCCTTTGATCTTACCCACCCCATGTTCAGCCGAGATGGCCCCTCCGTATTCCACGGCTTTCGTGGCAAAGGCCGCATAAAGCTCAAGCCCTTTTTCCTGGTCTTCCAGGTCGCGCGGCAGGATGTTGACGT
>CAYWCH010000024.1:0-10123 GCA_964456715.1 uncultured Anaerolinea sp.
AGCGATCTCATGGCTGATATCGGCAATTTGAACCGCTGGACAGATCTTCCAGATCACGCCTTTCATGGTACCGACGAAACCATCTTTTGTGCCAAAATCGGTGGTGAGAGTGAGAAAAGACAAACAAAGCCTCCAGTAATGAAATAACGATGCTGCTACTTTACATTTTTTAGGAAGACGCTGGTTCCCGCGCCAACCTTGAGCTGCCCGGCGGCACTGCCATTGACCACGGCGATTTCGAGGACGCCGGATGAATCGACCATGGCCACCACGCTGCCGGGTTCGCGTTCGCCAAAGGTTTCCACAAGACCATCGATCCTGGCTTCGCCCACTATTATTACAACCCTGTTTTCCCGGGAAAGATGCTCGGGGCCCAGGTTGGTGAGCAGGTTGCCGAAGTGATCCACCGCCAACACCTGCCCGGCCCAACCATCGATGGTGGCTTCGGGCCGCGGAATCATGATGCGTGCCGGATCGGTGATGGGCTCACCCATTTGTTCAATGGGGACTCCGGCAGCCAGGTGAGCCGCTGCCGGTGCGAAGATATCGCGTCCGTGGAAGCTGCGCGAGATTTCTTTTAACCAGTATTCCGGTTTGGTTAAATGATAAAAGGTCATCGAGTGGCCGGCTTTTTCAGCGGCTTCGATGACCCTGGTGAAGAGACCGTTATCCGGGCCGACGAAAACTTGTTCCCCAATCCGGGCTGCCAGCGGACGGCGGTTCGTGCCCACACCGGGATCAACCACAGCCACGTGAATGGTGCCGGGCGGGAAGTACGGCGCTGCGTTGGCAAGCACCAGCGATCCTTCGAGGATATTCTGCGGGCCGACCGCGTGCGTGATATCGACGATCTGGGCGGAGGGGGCAATCCCCAGGATGACGCCGTGCATCACCCCGGTGAAGCCGTCCTTAAACCCAAAATCTGTCAATAATGTGATCACTGGCATACTGAAAACCTGCTTTGATCATTTTTTGGGAACAACTTCATGTATATCATAAAGGGTTTGATGAAGTCAAGCAAAAGAACCCTCCCGGCGGTTTGCCACCGGGAGGGTGCAAAACTGGTGATCACCTAGCCTGATATTCGATAATATTCCGGGATTTCCGGCATCTTTGGAACTCTATCATTCCAATCATCGAACTTGGTATAACTGATTTCTTCTTTGGCATCGTCAATGAATTGCTCATATGCCGCTGACGCCGCATCGGAAATTTGATCCGCAGTCAATTCACGCTGTTCCCTGCCCAGCAGCTGGATGATATGCCAGCCGAATTGGGTCTTGACCGGTTCGCTGATCTCGTTGATATCCAGCGCCCAGGCTGCGTCTTCAAATTCCGGCACCATGGTGCCTTTGATGAACCACCCCAGATCTCCACCGGTTGTATTGTTGGCTGTGTCAATGGAGTAATCCAATGTCAGTTGGATCCAATCTCCTCCAGCCTTCAATTTCGCCAAGACATCTTCCGCCATGGATTCTTCTTCGACGAGAATATGCCTGGCCCAGATCATCTCCTGGGTGTCATCGATATCTGCTTCGATGCGATTGTAAACTTTCCTCTGAAACAAGACCGTGCGAATATATTCCCGTAAATTCGATTCAGAAAAATCGGCGTTATCTTCGATATTCGCCATTACGGTCGTGTATGACTTTTGGTATTCTTTTTCGGAGATGGGAGTAGTCTCCTCTGGTGCATCTCCATCGGGATAATAATCTAAATTATGTTGTATCTCGGTTTCCACTTCGTCGTCGTTGACCATGATCCCCATTGATTGGGCTTTCTGAACCAGAACCAGTTCGTCGATCATCTTGTCGAGGGTGTCGCTGCCAAATTGCTCGTAATCATCCAGTTGATCCTGTATTTGCGTCAGTTGGCCATGAAAATATGAGGCATAAGCGGAACTGGCATACGACGTAAACGTATTCACCAATTGATAACGTTCATATTTCACCCTGGCAATGAACGCGTCTTGGGTGATGACCTGGTAGCCCACCTGCGCGACCACAGGGATGTCTTCCTGCTCATCCGTGCGGTCAAATAAGTAATCGCAGCCATACATGGTGAGGGTGAGGGTATCCCCATCCAGTTTCATGGGAAACTCGGTTTGGACATCATCTTCACTAAGTACGAGCGTCAGGTTCTTATCGGCGTCTTTCTCTATCTTTGTCGTACCAGACCGGTCGTAATATTCAAATTCACTCCTCGAATAAAAATGGATCGTTCCCGCTTCGTCGTTCGCCCAATCGCCAACAATCGATGGTCCAAACATGCCTTGAATGACGGAGCAAGCTGAAAGTATGATCGATAACAGCATCATGACAACAAGAATCATGCCCAGCTTTTTCATATTCACCTTTCGAAAAATGAATTATCGGACTTCCCGGTCATTTTATTCCCTGCTCACGAACAAAGCGAAGCAATCCGGCGCGGGTGGAGACCCCCAGTTTGCGTTTGACCGCGTCCACGATGCCATAAACGGTGCGTTCGCTCAATTCCAACGCGGCCGCGATCTGCGCGTTGGAATTTCCACGCACCAGCAGGCTGATCACCTCCAGCTCGCGCGGGGTGAGGTTGGTTTGCACCGCAACCGTGTTCATACATCCATTGTACAGAGAATTAGGCGAAATGTCGCCACAGGATTGCGGGATGGAATTATACTTTTGTGAAACCAAAGAGTATGGGGAATTTTATGGAAGGATCACAAAAGCATCATCGCAAATCAATACGGTTGAAAGATTACGATTATTCCGAAGAGGGAGAGTATTTTCTGACAATCGTGACGCAAAAACGTTTGCATCTGTTTGGCGAGATCATTCATGATGAGATGCAGTTATCATCTGAGGGCAAGATTGTTAATGTTGTATTGCAATCGCTGCCCGACAGATACCCCCAAATCGTTTTAGGGGCTGTATCAATCATGCCCAATCACATTCATTGCATTCTTGAAATCAACGATATGCCGGTAGGGGCAATTCATGAATTGCCCCTACCGATTAATGATGGCTTTTTGAATGGCAGAATTTCACGTCGAAAAATGTTTGTCCCGCTGGTCGTTGGGTATTTGAAAATGAATTCAGCCAAACGAATAAATGCATTTCACGCTACGCCGGGAATCCATGTTTGGCAACGAAATTATTATGAACACATCATCCTGTCGGATGATGAATACGACAGGATTGATGCCTACATTAACAGTAATCCCGCCAATTGGTTGAACGATCCAGAATATTCAGACGAGTAATGAAATGGCACACGTAGGGGCAATTCATGAATTGCCCCTACGTTGAATTTCTACTGAAAAATCGAAAAATCGCCCCTACCAATGGGTAAAAATCAACCTGTTACGCCTCAACCGCGTTCTTCTCGATGACTTCTTTGTAAAACCAGCCGCTGTCTTTGACGGTGCGCTGCTGGGTCTCGTAATCCACATGGATAATGCCGAAGCGCTGACTGTAGCCGTGCCCCCACTCGAAATTGTCAAGCAGCGACCAGGCAAAATAGGCATTCACCGGCAGCCCGGCCTGAACCGCGCGTGCGATCTGCGCCAGATGCGCGCGCATGTACTCGACACGTTTGGCATCGCGCACCCGCCCTGACTCATCCGGGCCGTCGCTGTAGGCGGCGCCGTTCTCGGCGATGAACAGGCTTTTGGGATGATAGCGGTCGTTGAGCTGCTGCAAGAGCTCGTAGATTCCTTGCGGGAAAACTTCCCAGCCGATGGTGGTGTACTCGCGGCCGCGAGGATGGTAATGGCGGATGCGGTCCGGGTGACGCGAAATGCCCGGCAAGCCGCCGATGACGCTGCGGGTGTAGTAATTGACACCGAGCATGTCCATCGGTGCCGCGATGACGTCCATGTCACCGGGTTGGATGTAATCGGGCGACTCGGGGCGGATGCCCATGCGGGCGAAGTCAGCGATCATGTCTTGCGGGTAGCCCATGCCGAAGAGCGGATCAAGGAACCAGCGGTTGGCCAGCCCGTCGTAAAAGCGGCAGGCTTTCTTGTCCGCGGGGAATGGAGAATGCGGGTAGATCAGGCTCGGGTTTGAGACGATACCGACCGAGGCATCTTTGACGTTGGCACGAATGGCCTGCACGCCCAGCCCGTGGGCCAGGTGCAGGTGATGGGTGGCGCGCAGAGCGAGTGCAGGATCCTTCTCGCCGGGAGCGTGCCAGCCGTAAGCGTAGCCAAGGAAAGCGGAGCAGAAGGGCTCGTTTAGCGTGGTCCAGAACTTGACCCGGTCACCCAGGCAGCGCGTCACCGCGTCAGCGTAGGCAGCAAAGGCCTGAGCCGTGCCGCGTTCGAGCCAGCCGCCGGGGAGCGCGGCAGGCAGGTCCCAATGATAAAGAGTGACGAGCGGCTGGATGCCGGCCTTGAGCAGTTCATCCACCAGGCTGTCGTAAAAGGCCAGCCCGGTCTCGTTCAACCGGCCGGTGCCATTGGGGAAAATGCGCGGCCAGGCAATGGAGAAGCGGTAGGCTTTGACCCCGAGCGACTTCATCAGAGCCACGTCCTGTTTCCACAGGTGATAGTGATCGTCGGCCACGTCGCCAGTGTCGCCGCCTTTGACCTTGCCAGGAGTGTGTGAAAACACATCCCAGATCGATTCACCGCGGCCGTCTTCGTGGGCTCCACCCTCGATCTGGTACGAGGCTGTCGCCACTCCCCAGAGGAAATCCCCTGGAAAGGAATAAGTTGCTGTCATGCAGATCACTCCATGGATAGGTTATTTAGTGCGAGACCAATAATGAATCCGATCAAACCTTCAGGTCGGCCCAATCGGTGAGCCGGCGCGCATCTTCCAGTAATTGACGGCGCATGGCCGGGGGGTAGTCGAAGTATTCGCTGTTGTGGTTGCAGGTGTTGGTGTTTTCCACCAGCAGGATGGTCGCGTCGCGGCTGAGGATCACGCCGTGCCAGGTGGATTTGCGGACGTTATACAGCGTGAGCGGCTGCATGGGGATGGCTTCGAGGGTTTTGACCTCTGCCCCGTTACCGCCGATCAGCAAGGTTGCCTGCCCTCCGATGAGGACGAAGACCTCATCGGTTTCCATGTGCCGTTCCATTTTGTCAATTTTTGGGGGAAACAGATCGTCCAGGTAACGCAGGTATGCCACTCTCCAACCATTAAAGTCAATCAGGGGTTTGTATCCCTCGCCGGTGTACGCGGCGATTTCGAGTATTTCACGATCCATTCGTGGCTCCTGTGAAAAATTGAATGATTACAAAAATTAAGCGCTGATTGGAAAATAGATGGGAGCGCTCCCATAAGTCAAATTATAGACCAAATAATGCGGTTGTCAACACCTGGAGTTAACACAAAGGCAAGTCGGGGAGAATTCGACCCTCACCCCTATCCTCTTCCGCGAGCAAAGATCGCTCGTAGGAGAGGGATTGTGTTTGCTATGCATTGGCTGAAAAATGCTAAACTTACACCAAGAGAAACAACATCATTTCCCCACGAATGCACACCGAGGCAAACTGACAGGAGGTAAGAATGAGAGAGTATTCGATCGAACTGGAAATTTTTGAAGGTAAAGCCGGTCAGCCAGGCCCTGATGGCAGCTATCCGGATTTCGCGGGCGAGGGCATTTGTGCCTGGATGTATGACCGTTTGCAGGTTGGACAGAAATTCAGTTACCCCGATGACCTGGGACAGCTGTGCCCCTGGCTGGTGGATAGCATGACCGGCATGCTGCGTGCACTGGAAAACGGCGGCACGCTGCCCTGGCGATACCGCGGCACCCGCTATGAAAAAGTGATCGACCCGGATGGGGTGACAACCGAGTATGTGCGCTGCCCGGATCCGAACGCGTCAGTGGTGATCAAAATCACCCGCACCGCGCTGCCTGAGGAAAATGCCTGATCCGATACCGGCCTGACTTGGAAAAAATCCCTCCCCTTATGTGGACAAGGATTTCCGTTGTGAAGAATTCGCAACAGAACAATTATGAGGTTCGCCGCAATCAGGGAATCAATAAACAAGTGAACACAACCCCGGCGGAGTGCCGGGGTTGTGTAGTTCGTTAATTCCATCCGGGCCGCTTGGCGGCCTTCTTCTTTTTATCGCTGATGCTCTTGGTGACGGCAAACGCCGTACCCAGAATCGCCGGGATGGTGACAGACCCGCAGACAATGTTGCCGGTGGTCGCAGTACTGGCACCGGTGAACTTGACGGTGTAGGCCGCGTCGGTGCCGTAGGTCTTGGCGCTGTTTGGCACCAGTTTGAGGTAGTAGATGCCGTCGACCGGCACGGTCCAATCGAGCTGCGCCTCGGAGTTGGCGTCGGCTGGATGGTACTCACCGAGCAGCGTCGTCCCGTCGGTGTCGTACAGATAGATCACGGCCGCGGAATTGATCCCGGTGGGTGTCACGATGAATTCCAGGCTCTGGCCCTGCGTGGCCTGGAAGGTCAGCCAATCAACGTCTTTGGCCGGGCACCAGTTGTGGGTCTGTTCCACCGACACGGTCAACTGTGCGGCGGTCACCTGCTCATCATCGCCGGCCTCCGTGCCTTCGAAGGCATCGTCCACGCAGGAATTGGTGAGATAGGTGCGTGTCTCGGCGTCAGTGCCCCAATCGAGGGCATCGCCGCTTTTGGCCACCGCGCGGATCTGGAACTCGTAGGTGCTGCCCATGTCTCCGTAGAAGACCGCCGAACGGTCGTCCGCCGCGGGTTGGGTTTTCCAGTCGGTCCATTCAGTGGTGGCGTAGAGCCGGTAGCGGATCTCGAAATGGTCAAGCAGGTCTGCGCCGCTGCTCACCTGCCAGTTGAGTTTGACCGCGGTGGATTGCGTCACCTCGGGCAGCGCGTCCAGCGCGGCCACGGGCGGCGGCACGTGCTCCAGAACTGTGAAGGTGGTCGTCGCAGCCACCGTACCAGCCAGGTTTTTGGCCGTCACGGTCAGTTCATAATCGCCCACGGCCAGGGCACCCACATGCCAGAGTCCGGTATCGAGCCAATCGGTGGTGGAACTGTAACTATCCGGACCGGTGAGGACGGCCTGGTAGGTCGTATCGTCCGCGGTGGTCCATGAAAATTGGATGTCCGTCTCGGAGTCGGCGCCGTCTGGCACGGTGATGGCAGGGGCAACGGGTAATTCGATGCGAGCCACCACTTTAGCCGACGCGGCGTTCTTCAGCCCGATCGGGTTATCCGAGAGGTCGGCGTCGCTGGATTGGTGAAAATCGAGGGTTCCGCCGTATTCCTTCTCGGGATACAGCAGCAGCGAAACGCCGCTGCCCACCTGGATGGAACTCACCTGGTCGTTCTGGATCAAGTCCAGTTTGTTGAAATTGGGGTAATTGCCGATATCCAGCAATTGACAGGTGCCCTGGTAATTGATTTCGCTGGTCAGGGCCACCTGGTTCTCGCCGGGGGTGCAGACCGGCGGGTCCACCGGGCAGGTGTAACTCTTGGCGTACTCGATCATGGCGGTATTTTCTTCAGAGACATTGCCGGTGGCGTCTGTGACTCTCAACGCCAGGAAAAACTCGCCGTCGGGGATGTCAGCATCGCAAAGGTTAATGCTAGTGGAAAAACTGCTGCCGCTGAGAGTATCGCCAATGGCGGTCCAGTTGCCGTCGGTGGTGATGAGCAATCGGGCAGATTTAACTTCCTCATCATCATAGAGCGTGCCGCTGACGGTCAGCTCAGGCGTGGTAATGACACTGTTGGCAGCCGGCGATGTGATCGTGCCGGTGGGAGCCTCGGTATCTTCGGTTTTCAAGTAATTTTGCGATACGTACTTGGATTGGCACCCCTTCCCCAGGTCAGGATAAGCGGATGCCTCCGAGCAGAGGCGCGGTGTGCCGTAGTTGATGGTCACCTCGTCGAAACGGATGTCCACCGAGGTGCCCCAGTAGGAAGTGGCATTGGTGTGCACCATGAAGTGCAGATGGTGTCCGGTGCTGGCACCGGTGTCATCAACATACCCGATGAACTGTCCCTGCTTGACCCTGGCGCCCACGGTACGCAGCGCCACCGGAATGCTGTTTTGTGAAAGATGATAGTAGACCTGATACGTGGTGGGGGTGGTGGAGGTGTCTTCGAGGATGATGTAATTGGCGTTGGTGGTGTTGCCGTCGGCATATTTCCAGACCGCGTATTTGACCGTGCCGGCCTTGGCTGCCACGAGGGTGAACTTGGTGCCATCGGCGAAATCGTAGGCATAACGGCAGGTGGACGGGCAGGACTTGTAGGTGTATACATGGCCGATGCTGCCGGTGAGGTACTTGGCTTGACCACCCGGCCAGGGCAATTTGTAGCCTTTATAAACCGTACCAGCCTTGGATTCCTGCTGGATGGCAGGCATGTACATCATCTTGTCTTCTTTGGTCAATAATGGTTCGGGCACGGCCTGGAGTTCGGCAGCGAAATTGCTGTCGGCCTGGAAGACCACCGTCCAGGTACCGTCGTTGCCCTTGTGGCAGATGACCAGCCCGGGTTCGGCCGATTGCACGGCGCCGGTTTTCTTGTCCACCAGCGCGATCCAGACCACGGCCAGGGTGCCGTCGTCAGAAAGCCTCACGTCGTCAATGGTGACGCGGTAGAGCAGGAATGACAGCACATCCTCGCGGCCTTCCGCAGCGGCCTGGATGACCTTCTGCAGCTCGATCCAGGTGGGATCGCTGAGGGTCTTGGGCTGTGGCAGCGAGGGTAACCCACCATCAGAGGTATCGGGCGCGACCTTGCAGCCAGCCAGCAGCCCGACAATAAAGAGGACCAGGACGATTGCCCTGAAGAATTTGTGTGAGAGGTTTTTATATGGCATCGGCCATTCCTTGCAGCATTATTACCGGGATGGGTGCAAGTTTTAGGCCAGGGTGTATGATGGAGCGTTCCTCTAAAACTTAACCGCGAATGATGTGAATTTTTCCACGAATTACACGAATTTTCACGAATTAATCTCTATTTGGAATGAAAACAAACCAATTAATCAACCGTAGGGTGGGTTGAAAACGGGAAGCCCGATAATTGCGTCGAGATTTTACTTATTCACGTGAACTAATCCGCGTGGATCGATCGGTTTTCAACCCACCATCTGGAGGCGCACCATTGATCAACGTGCTTGACCGGTGTGCCCCAAAAACAGGGGCACACCCTACAAAATAACGTTCGAGAACCAATCCGCGTAGATCGATCGGTTTTCAATCCACCATCATGAATATTAAAAATGGTGGGTTCATACCCCACTCGAAGACCCCTCACAAAAACCGTTCGGGGCGCGAAAACCGCGGCTCGGGGGTGCACAATTCGCAAATCGAACCCGCCCTACGACTCAAAATTTCTCCCAATGAATGACCTGGGATAATTCCTTCTTCTTGGGATTCGGCGTGTCGTCGATAATCCCCACCGGGACGACGGCCAGGATCCGCTTTTCGGATGGAATCTCAAGCCAGGTTTTTATCTTTTCCTCATGCGGCAGCGCATCACCTTCGACCCAACAACCACCGTAACCCAGCGCGGTGATGGCCAGCAGCATGTTCTGCGTGGCCGCCGATCCATCTTCCACCCACCATCTTGACGCAGGGTCCATGGCAACCACGATCACAGCAGCTGCCTTGTCCATCCAGGATTCGGAGATGGTCAATTGACTGATCCGCTCCTTTTCGGTCACCACGATGAAATCCCAGGGCTGCCGGTTGCTGCCCGTGGCAGCCAGCCTGCCCGCGTCGACAATCGCTTCCAATTCCTCCCGCGAGATCGTGCCGGGTTGATATCTTCGTATGCTGCGCCTCTTTTTAATCGCTTCGAAAAGTTCCATGGTGAATCCTTCCTTCCAGATCAACGGGTTTGACCGGTGTGCCCCTGTTCCCGGGGCACACCCTACAAAACTCATTCCATGCCCAGGGTGAAGCAGAGAGCAGCTCCCTTATCGCGCTCACCCTCTGCCCAGATGCGTCCGTTATGGCGCTCGATGATGCGCGCGGCAATGCTCAAGCCGATGCCCATGCCCGGAAAATCACCGGATACGTGGGTTCGGTAGAAGGGTTTAAACAGGCTGGCTGCTTCCTCGGGTTCAAAACCGATACCGTTATCCTTGATGAAATACACCCGCCCCAATTGCGGGTCCACCCGGCTGCCGAACTCGATCCGGGCCGGGTCGCGGTCGGCGGTGT
>CAYWCH010000024.1:10133-10791 GCA_964456715.1 uncultured Anaerolinea sp.
TATTTCCAGGCATTTTCGAAAAGGTTCACCAAAAGGCTGCGCATCAGCGAGGCGTCCGCTTTGACGAGTGCCGTCTTGGGTGTGATGAACTTGTATTTTCGTTCCCTGTCTTGCGAGGCGACCTGCCCCATGATCTCACCGGCCAATACAGCCAGATCAACGGTCTCCATTTTGAGCGAACTGCGTTTGAGACGTGTGAGCATGAGCAGGTTGTCGATCATCTGATCCATTTCCCCGCCGGCCTGGTTCATCCCGTTGAGATAGATCATCCCCTTCTCATCCAGTTTGGAGGCGTAATCCTCCATCAGAGCCTTGCTGTACCCCTTGATGGCGCGCAGCGGCGCGCGCAGATCGTGCGAAACGGAGTAACTGAACGCCTCGTAATCATCACGTTCATCGGTGGTGGTCTTGAGGGCGGCTTCGACTTCGAGTTGGTGGCTGAGATCGAAAATGAACATCATTACAACCCTTTGACCGGAGTATTCGATCTGCATGGGGAACAAATCGCTGGTCAATGGAGCCCCTTTGCGGGTCAGCATCTTCCACGGTCCGGAGCGGTGCAGGAAGATATCGGGGCTTTTCAATGCGTCGAGCAGGCGGCTGCAATCATCTTGGTCACAAAGGTCATTCAAGGTTATCGTCATGAAATGATCAGCCG
>CAYWCH010000024.1:10801-16131 GCA_964456715.1 uncultured Anaerolinea sp.
AAAAAGGTCGCAAACCGCCTGGTTCGCGGACAGGAATTTGCCGGTCGCTGGATCAAACATCCAGATCGGCAGCGGATTGTCAGAAAACAACGAGGCAAAACTCTCCTGGACCTTCTTTAACTCTGAATCGAGTGAAGCCTGGCGGATCTCATCCACCTTGAGCAGGATAAAGATGAGCAAAGTGGAAATCACCACAAAGAGTGTCCCCTTAATCATGGCGATGGTGGTTGCCGTCACCATATCGGTGCTGATGGCCAGGTTAATGCGGTCGGTGGTGAAAACCCAGATCAGCGAAAACACGCAATAGATCAAAGGCACTCTTACTTCGCGGGAACTTAACCATTTTTTCATATTTATACTCTCATACCACCAAGTAGCTTTTCAAAGGAGAAAAAGACTCATATGCAAAGAATGGCTCAATTTATTGAGATAATTATAGAACAACCTTATCTCAAAATGATCTATTTTCAGGAATTTGTATGGAAGCGTCCCAGGGAAACCATTATCGCAATCCCCAGCAACAACACGACCACGAATGGCAGCGAGATCGAGATCAACGATCCCACCCCGGCGATCACGGCAGCAATCCCGAGGGCTGTTGCCAGGATGATCAGACGCCGGTTTTCAAATTTCAACACACTAATCTCCAGCGGCGTGTTTTGCGTCGGCTTTTGCCGGTTGGCTGTCTCCCAGGCTGCGATCATGAAGCAGATCGCGAATATGAGCAGCAAGGGAATCGCCCGATTGATGCCGGCATAAATCATCAACGCAAGGTCGGTGAAAAATAGTGCGCGCGTCATCCAGGCCGGCCGAACCTTGAGCTGGATGGGCCAGAGGATGATCAACAAGAGCACAAGGGCCAGCCAGGTCCATTGCTTCTGCGCTGCCGCGCTTGCCGCCAGGCACAGGTTTGCTGCAGTGAACAAGATGGGTGAAAGACGATCTGCTTTCATACGCGTCTCCGCTGCCGCACCCGCAAAAGTTGGCAATTGCATAGCACGGAATGCAGACTTTGGTCGACCGGCCAATCGATCACGACGGCCCCCATGCTGCGCATCTTCCAATGCAGAACCGCTCTTTCCAGAGCAACCGCCCGGGCTGCCAAACCGCGGACATCCTCCGCGTCTGCGGAGGGATCGATTGAAGAGGGGCGCGGAGAGAGGATCAGCAATTGATATCCATGGCGGCAAAGACGGGCAATGGTATCGGCATCGCGCCTGCCAAGCGGGCTGATCAAGATCACCAATGCGCGACCGGGGAAGAGCCGCAGCGGCAGGTAACGCAGGTCGGCCAACGCCGGCAGGTCGGATAATTCACAGGCCGCCAGTTTATCTTTGATAAGTGACAGGTGCTTCCTCCCCGATCCGGGGAAAACCCGAATGAGTTTCTTCCCAAGCACGAGCAGCGAAACCCGGTTGCCCGCGTTGACGAACATCTCCGAAAGAGCCAGTGCTGCTTCAATCGAATGTTCGAATAGGGATTGATTTCCGTCGATGCGGTTGATCGAAGCGCGCGCGTCGAGGATGATGCCAAAATCGGCGGCATCTTTGCGTTCGAACTCTTTGGTGATGATCGTACGCCGCTGCCTCGCGGTGTGGCGCCAGTCAATCCAGCGGATCGAGTCCCCGCTGTGATACTCCCGCACACCCCAAAAATCGGTCCCAACACCAGGCTGGTGCGAAGGGTTGATCCCCGGGATCGAAAGGGTCTTTTGCGGATGAAATTTCACCCCGCGTAATTTCACCCAATCGGGCAGCATCACCAGTTCAGCCGATACAGCAATCTCCTTTTTCCATTCAAAAAGGTGAAAGGGATCGATTGCCACCAG
Organism: uncultured Anaerolinea sp.; assembly: GCA_964456715.1. Lineage (GTDB taxonomy): Bacteria > Chloroflexota > Anaerolineae > Anaerolineales > Anaerolineaceae > UBA6107. The sequence continues at coordinate 12,630 of CAYWCH010000024.1, forward strand.
GTGGAGATTGTTCCATCGATACACTCCCCGAATGGCTGTGAAGGTCAAGTCAAATTCGAGGGTTTCACCGGCAGGTAAAGCGAGGTTGGAACTCACTCCCTCCGCGCCGTTGACTGCCTTCATTCCCGGTTGAAAAAGATCCTCCAGATGGAGGTTGATCCATTTGGTTTCATGGCTGACAATGTGCACCGTCATCTGCACCGGGTGATTCTCCCGACCACGGCGCTGGTCCAATTGAATGGATGCAGATATATCAACCCTGCCGGGCATGAAATAGACCCCTGCCAGCAGGTAGACGAGCAAAGGGATCGCAAGCAAGCCAAATACCCGCTCACGGCTGATCAACGCGGCCGCAAACAGGGCAAACACTGCGATAATAACGACGGTACCCTTTTTGGTCATTTACTATTTCACGGGCACCGGTACGGATTGAAGAATCTCAGCCAGTACTTCCTTTTCAGCGCGGTGATTGCCCCAGAGATTGGGGTCGAAGATGAGGCGATGCCCCAAAGCCGGTTCGACGAAATCCTTGATGTCATCGGGGATGACAAAATCGCGTCCGTTGATCGCAGCCCAGGCTCGCGTAAGTTTCAACAATGCCAACGATCCACGCGGGCTGGAGCCGAGCTCGATCCGGCTGTGGTTGCGTGTTTTTGCCACAATCTTGACGATGTACTCCTCGAGGTCCGGGCTGATATGAACATTTTCCATCGCCCGGCGCATGGCGATGAAATCTTCGGGTTCGGTCACCTGCTGCAGGGGGGCAGAATCGCACTTGCGTTCGTGCCGCATGGCCAGGATCTCCACCTCGTCTTCAGCAGAGGGGTATCCCAATGAAAGTCGCAGCAAAAAGCGGTCGAGCTGTGCCTCAGGAAGCGGGAAGGTTCCTTCGTACTCGATGGGGTTTTGGGTGGCAACGACAATAAATGGCTCCGGCAGGCGCTGAGTATCGCCTTCCAGCGAAACCTGGAATTCCTGCATGGCTTCCAGAAGGGCGGACTGTGTCTTGGGAGAAGCCCGGTTCAATTCATCGGCAAGAAGCAGGTTTGTGAACACCGGTCCGCGATGCAAAACGAACTGGTTCTGCTTCATGTCGAAAATGAATCCGCCGGTGATATCACCGGGCAACAGATCGGGAGTAAACTGGATGCGTTTAAAACCCAGCCCGAAGGCGGTGGCAAAGCTGTTGGCCATCAGCGTCTTGGCCATACCCGGGAGGTCTTCGAGCAGGATGTGCCCGTCAGTCGATAAAAAGCCAGCCATCATCTGCATCAGCACCTGCCGTTTGCCAATGACGGCCTTTTCCACTTCGTTAATGATCTGCTCAGAAAGGCGTGTCACGTCAGCAAGTGAAATCTCGTTAACTTTGGTTTTTTCCATCAGTCTTCTCCATTATCTTTTCCAAATCGGTGAGCACGGCATCTGTAATCTTGTGAATGGCTTTCAGTTTACGTCGTTTCATCCCCGGTAACAGGTAAGTGGTGGAAACAGACGAACCATTCACATCAACCGGCAGCTTCCAGGCTCTGAGTTTGGACGGCGTGTCCTCCCCCGGCTCTTTCCCGCTCCTGGGAGTCAAATCGTCGATCGATCTTTGCAATTCCACCAGGTTCTTGTAAAGGTTGTGCTGGCTGTACTGGCTATCGGCAGCATGATCGATCAAGCGCTCCCAGCGGCCAAAATCATGGGTGGAAATGGGATCACCCCAGTATTTCGGAATCGAATCATCCTCATCCGATCGTTTGAATATCAGCCAAATCAATACCCCCAGACTGGAGAGAATCATCAGAAACCAAAAAACCTTTTGATCAATGGCTCGCAAAAGGTGGGCGACCAACCATACCGCTTTTGCGGCTGGTTGGATGAAATAATTGTAGACAGAGCTGAAATGGAAAACGCAAGCCCAAATGAAGAAAACGAGCAGGAGTAAAACCAGAAAGAGCCGCCAACGTATCTTCATGGGGTGGTATCTCCCAACTGCAAAACAGCCGCCTGAATTTCGCGAAGGCTGGCAATGGCATTGTTTCGGTCAGCCCCACCGAGGGATTTTTCACCATATCGGACCAACTCGAAAAGGCGGGTGATCTCATGCACCGGTTTACCGGGCACGCCCAGCTCTGAAAGTGCAGCTTCAAACTCCCGGGGCGTAAGCGATGCTTCCCTTTCGATGCCGCGTTCATTATTCAGAAAATCGGCCATTTCTTTGTAACAGCGCAAGATCACATCTGAAAGGTCCTCACCCTCCTCAAGGGCTTTGATGGCAGCTGCGGTTGAGCGGTTCAGATCGCTGTCACGGGTAAATCGCGGCCGTACAGCCATTATGAACATCCATACCAGCAGAGCCACCGCCAACAGCATCACCACGGCGATGATCCACCGGGTAAAACTCTCTGGCGGATTTCCTAAAGGCTGCACTGTAAAATGTTCGGGCTGAGGTGTCGCCAAAGAGAGCGACACCGGCGCGGCCGTTTCGCCAGCCGGTGTGCCCACTTGATAAAGCAAAAAAATGGCCAACTCCAAAGCTGCCAAACCGGCCAAGTACAATAAAACCACCTTGATCTTGACTTTCTTTGCCAAGTCAATCACCAGGAACAGGAAAACAAGGGCAAAGATGGCCATCCCCAAAATCAAGATTGGTTGGGGAATGGTTGAATGAGTTGAAGGATCCGGTGAAACAGTCTCCGGTTCAAACTCGAAAATATCCTGCGCACCGGGGATGGGCCGCCCGGACAGTAGTTTGAGATTTGGAAGCGCCATGGAGAATAGCAGCATTCCAATTAGTGAAATCGAAAGGAGAACCAATGTTTGACGTCGTGAAAGAGGCTTCATCACATACCAGGTCTTACCTCACGCATGCCCGAGGCAATGAATGATCGATTTTCCCGCTCAACCAGTAAACCCCCACGCCCGTCCCTGCAAAAACTGCAGTGGGTTGATTATATACCATGAAAAGATGGCCAAATCTAAAGACTCATCCTCCTCTAATGCACGAGTAAACCATTCAAACTGAAAATATCCGCATTCAGTGCAATGAGATGGATTATCGCTTCTCATGATAGTATTATCCTGGTTCCCGGTTTGGAGTCATCTGGAGAAGATCCTTTTAATTTTCACAACGCAACTGGAGGTAGAATGGCCTTTGCTCTCACCCTCGTTCAGATTGACGATGCCCTCAAACAGCCCGGCTGCGCCGTTTGCCGGCTGCGGGATGCTGCTGTACGGAAATCAGCCGAAGCTTTCCTTTATGAGAACACCCTCAACCCCGGGGTACGCGAACCGATCATCAAATCGCGCGGGTTCTGCGCGGATCACACGCGGCTGCTGGCTTCGATCGAGCTCTCGACGGATGGATCGGCATTGGGGTTGAACTACATTTATGAACAGCTTGCCCGCGCCGTGGCTGATGAATTGAACCATCTGGCGGGAACGAAAAAAGCCTCCCTGCTGCGGAAAAAATCCGAAGCCCTACCCCCCTGCCCTTTTTGTGAGTTGGGGAAGGAAA
>CAYWCH010000025.1:0-5487 GCA_964456715.1 uncultured Anaerolinea sp.
TACGACCGCGTTTACGTCGACACCTGAGCCAACCCACACGCAGGTGGTCACACCAACCTTGACTCCCACTCCCACGAGCCTGCCGATTGCCCTGATCGGAACTGCGTTACCGGTTTCTCAAAATGTCATCTCCCCCGAGAATGCTTCGCAGGTGACCCAACTGGCGAAATGGGGAGACGGCGGATTCTCCGATGTGGCGTATTCCCCTGATGGCACCATGATCGCCGCCTGCACAACGATCGGAATTTTCATCTACAATTCCGCAAGTCTGGATGTCATCACCTTTCTTCCAAATGCGTACTATCCATTCTCATTTTCTCCAGATAGCAGGCTTCTGGCTTCATCAACTGTGAATAATGAAGATATCTTGATCTGGCAGTTATCCGACAGTCAGGTGATTTCCACATTATCGAATCAGGCAGAAAATATATCATCTTTGGCATTTTCACCGGATGGTCAATTCCTGGCATCCGGAGCATGGGACAAGACGATCAAACTCTGGCGATTATCCGACGGACATTTGATGAAAACGTTTACCGGACACCTGGGGGAGGTGCTGAATATTGCCTTCTCGCCGGACGGACAATTGCTGGCTTCATGCTCGCAGGACCAAACCGTCAGGCTTTGGAGTGTGTCCGACGGCACAGAGATCCAGACACTGACCGGGAACAGCGATGTGGTGGAGAGCGTTGCCTTTGCGCCAGACGGTCAAACCCTGGCCTCGGGGTCTTGGGATGGCACGATAAAGATCTGGCAGGTTGCAGATGGCGCGCTGCTGCAAACGGTCATCTTTGAAGCCGGCGAGGTGAAGATCCTGGCATATTCTCCGGATGGCGGGTATCTCGCTATTGGTGGGGAAGCGGGCGCGCTGCAGATTCTACAGGTATCCGATTGGACCATGGTGAAAAACTTTGTCGGCCACCTGAACGATGTGTGGACTTTGGCATTTTCACCCGATGGGAATACCCTGGTAACGGGGTCAATGGACGGGACGGTGAAAATCTGGCAGGTTTCTTCCGGTAGTTTGCTGCATACGTTCCAGGGTATTTCAGGCACGGTTCAAAGCATCGCCTTCTCCCGCGATGGACAGGAACTGGCATCCGGTTCATGGGATCACAATGTATTGATCTGGCGCATATCAGACGGCCAGATTCTGAACACTCTGGAAGGGCATACCAATATTATCCGCAGCGTGGTCTATTCACCGGATGGCGCCAGCCTGGCCACGGCATCTGATGATGGCACAATGAAGATCTGGAAAACGGAAGGGTATGAACTGCAAAACACATACACCGCCAATACAGCCATTCTGGCAGTCGCTTTTTCTCCGGATGGAGCGGAGATCGCCACTGCCTTGAGCGGTTACCCGGTGGTTTTCTGGAACGCTTACACCGGCGAGGCTGAAAAGCAAACCGGCGATCTCAATTCGCGGTTCACCAGTATCGCGTTTACTCCGGATGGACAGTACTTCATCGCAGGAGCTACGATGGGTGTGATCCATGTCTGGCGGCATGCCACCGGTGAGATGATCTACACCATCCAGGCGCATGATGGGCAGGTAAACGATGTTGCCGTCTCACCAGACGGCGGGATAATCGCGTCGGCAGGTTCTGATGCCACGGTGCGGTTATGGCAGATTTCTGACGGCAGTTCGATCAGAGTGATGGGCGGACATAGCGATTCGATCCAGGTGATTGAGTTCTCCCCCGATGGTCAATTGATCGCTTCCGCGTCAACCGACGGTACGATCAAGCTGTGGCGGGTCTCAGACGGGCGATTGTTGGCGACGTTAGAGGGGGCATTGACCATTCCGCGGTGCCTGGCATTTTCTCCGGATGGCACCTTGCTGGCTTCCGGTACGGATGAAGGATTGATTGAAATCTGGGGAATTCCACCACAATAATGATTTCAACAGGATACGCGCTGGTGTAAAATTTATCCATGACCATTCTCATCAATCCCCAGCCCAGTCACATCCGCCCCATCCATCTAGATAAGGATATCCGGCCGGTGGCTGACCTGGTGGAGTTGTGTTTCGACCAGGCCATGGACGCCGAGGGACGCGCGTATCTGCATAACATCCGCATGGCCGGCAAAAGTGTCAGCCCGCTGTATCTCTCTTCACTGACCCCTGAGACGACGAACATCCCATTCTGCGGTTACGTGTGGGAAGAGGGTGGAACCATCCTGGGTAATATCACCCTGATCTTTGCCAAGCGCAATCAGCAGCATTTGTATTTCATCGCCAATGTCTCTGTGCATCCCGAGCACCGCGGCAGGGGGATCGCCAAAAAACTGACCGAGCGCGCGCTGCGCCATGTGAAGGAGCACCAGGGCAGCCATGTGATGCTGCAGGTGCGCGAAGACAATCCGCCTGCCATCCATGTCTACGAGTCGCTTGGGTTCGTCGAGATCAACCGCCGCACCAACTGGATCGTCGATCGGACGAAACGACCGGTGAAGTCTCAGTTCGGCGATGTCCGCGTCACCGGACGAAGGAGTGAGGATTGGCCGCAGCACAAAACCTGGCTGCAGGACCTGTTCCCGGAATCTGTGGGTTGGTTCCTGCCCTTCAACATCAAAAAACATACCCCGGGGGTGATGAACTGGCTGGACCGCTGGTTAAACTCAGATGTGATCCGGGTTTGGGCCGTCCGCAACCGTGATCATCTGCTGGGTCTGGGTTCGCTTGAATCGGTCAATCCGCATCAGGATTGTCTCTGGCTGGCAACCAGCCCGGCCAATGAAGACGTGACGATCCGCACCCTGCTTCCTTATGTAATCCACAAGATCCGCCAACCGAACAAACTCCAGGTCAATTATCCGGCCGGAAGGGCAGTGGATGCTTTTTCAGCTTCGGGGATGAAGGTGCTGAACACGTTGATCTGGATGGAAGTCGTACTCAGTAACGATCCATCGTAAGACCATTGCTTGCAACATTTTCTCCTTTTCTGCGTAATTAATCATGAAAGGATAAATAAACATGAAATTCTTATTGCGTGTTTTGATCAACGCTGTATCGCTCTATGCGGCTGTGCAATTGCTGTCAGGCCATATCGTGATGCAAAATAACCAGTGGTATGCCTTTGTCATCCTCGGGCTGATCTTTGGTCTGGTAAACGCTCTCATCAAACCGGTCTTGATGATCGCCAGTTGCCCGCTGCAGATCATCACCCTCGGATTGGGTACTTTACTGGTGAACACCGTTTTATTCCTGATTGTCGGTGCTATCGGCAAGGCATTTAACTATGGTTTCAGCATTCCCCAGAGCACATTCTGGTATGCCTTCCTGGGTGCGTTGATCGTCAGTGTGATCAGCTTCATTCTCAGCCGCTTCCTCATCAGTAAAGCGAAACCGAGTTAATCACAAAGAGCACGGGGAACCGTGCTCTTTGTCAACTCTTCGATATAACCTTAAGTATTCTTTAGTCTGTGGGTTCGGGGGTAACCAACACCCACATCAGCGCGCCCTGATTCCATTGATAGATCACCATGCCATTGACGTCTTTGATGTACCAGATCCCCAACTCATCGATGTATTCGCTGGTCCCTTGAGGTAATGTGGCTACAATGTCATCCGGGATGATTGGCACCCAGATGCCTCTGGTAAGATCAAGCGTATAGTAGGCCTGTCCGAGCGAATCCAGCAACTGATTCGAGGAGGGATCAAAGTTGAGGGCGATCAGCGCTTTCGGGAAAGCCGGCAGACTGGTGATCATGGAATCGTTTGCGGACGAAGCGTTCGGCACGAAGCGCAGTACGCGGTTGTTGATGGCATCCACCACCCAGACGTGCCCTTCAGCGTCGGCGACGAGTCCCACCGGCAGGCCCAGACCGTCAATCCCGGTGGAGTAACTTCCCCAAACCTGGACGACATTGCCGGTGATATCAAATTGGATGACCCGGTAATTATCAGGATCGGTGACATATACGTTCCCTGAGGCATCGAGCGTCAGGAAGGGTTTATTCTGAGCCGATTGCGAATTCCATCCGTTGACCACCCAACTGCGCAGGAAGTTGTACGAGGTGCCTTCAACGTCAGGGGCAAAAACCTGGATCCGGTAATTCCATGTGTCGGCCACGTAGACCAGACCGTTGGAATCCACGGCGATGCCGACCGGCTCGTCGAATTGGCCATCGTCCATACCGCCGGACCCGATCTGAGCGACGTAATTGCCGTCCTGATCATAGATCACGACCCGTTTATTGCCCGTATCGGTGACATACACGCGGCCGTTGGCATCCACGGCAATTCCACGCGGACCGTATAACTCGAAGGGAGTACTCCCCAGTCCGCCGGAACCCCACATGGTGATAAATTCACCGCTGGGGCTGAATTTTTGAATCCGGTTGTTCCAGGTATCGGTCACGTAAACAGATCCATCCGGACCAACTGCCACTCCCCAGGGTTCGTTAAAGGTTCCACCCGGTGCCAGAGATGAGCTGTCTGCAGCAGCGCCGTAGGTACCCCAGGAGCCCAGGTAAGTGCCGGTGTTGGTGAAGTATTGGATTCGGTTGTTACCCGAATCGGCGATGTATATGTAGCCATTCGGTGCGATGGCAATGCCATGCGCTGTGTTCAATTGTCCGAAGCTGCTGCCGCTCTCGCCAAAGAACTGGTCAGCCAAAAGATCAGAATACTTGCCTTCAAACGGGTCAGTGATGGCTGTGCCCGAGGAGGTTGACGGCAAACCGTACTCCCAAATTTGGGAGGCAACATCCTTTTGGATGAATAAGTAAATGTGGGCGGCAGGCTGCCAGGTTTCAAGCGTCAAATTCTGGTTATTGGTGATCTGCGCGTACAACGCGTAGTCTTTATTGAACCAAATATTAAAGATCGCTTCGATCATTTGAGGATTCTTGATGCCACTCCAAACTTCATCCCAGGTGAGGTTCATGTAATCCATCATTGGCCACCACAACCGGGTGTATTTGAAGGAGTAATAATTATCTCCCAGGATGGATTGAACTTTGGACAGGCTCTCATCATCGCTGATCACAAGCGGGTAATTGATCAGGTCACGATTGATGTTTTCATTGAGCCAGGTGCGGTTGGGATAGTCGCGGAAGTACCACCAGTAAGGATAAAGCGCATCGCCAATGTAGGCTACTTTGATATCCTTACCGCCGACGGTGCGTTCTGAGATTTCCTCCACCTGTTTAAGCACTTCCTTGGGGCCGGCTGCACCGTGCGCGTAAACCAAAAATTCCTTGGAGTTGTTATAGTTGATGTAGTTAGCCTGATAAGCAGAACGGGTCGTCAGGACGGCGAGGATCCCAAAGGTGACTACTGCCGTCAGCTTGGCAAAATTGTTGAAGTTCCAGCCCTTAAGCAAACGGCTGATCCCCCAGGCACTGGCGGCTGCCGCAATCACCGCGAAGAGGAAATTGAGCGTAATGTTCAGTTGGCCAAGTTCGGTACCAGAGAAAGGTTTTACCGCACCGGCCAAACCGCTGAATGCCATTGCCAAACTGTAAATGAAGATC
>CAYWCH010000025.1:5497-6854 GCA_964456715.1 uncultured Anaerolinea sp.
AAGGCCTGTTCTTTTGCTTTTTCTGCTTCCACCGCATTCTTTTCCAGGGAACGGATTCGATCAGGTAACCAATCCCCCAGCTGGCAGCCAGGATCATGGGCAGGGTAATGTGTACCGTCAACCATGGCATCTTTTCGCCAGCGATGCTGTAAGCCACCAGACTCATCACCGACCAATAGACAAGGAGTGCCAGCACCGGCAATTTGGCAGGTGATTCTGTGCCTTCGATTTCTTCATCGAGAGCGTTGATTTCAGTCTTCTCTTCATCGACGAGAGTGTTGATCTCAGTCTCTTCTTCTACAATTTCTTCGATTTCTTCATTCACCCTTTCCAGCTTTTGTTGGAATGGCGAAATGTCCACCCGGGTCGAGAAGAGCTTGTGAGTGATCCCGTAAAGCGCGGCCAGGATCGTACCCAGGGCAGGCAGGTATTCGTACATCGGCACCTGGAGGAATGTGTAGTAATACCAGGGTTGGGTACCGCGGTTCACGCCCTGCTGCGCCAACCAGTAGCCCAAGGATCCCACGATGCCGGTAAAAAATCCCTGACCATTGGTGAAGAAGGTTGTATAAAGTATGGTAAAGATTGCGTAGAAAATCCCCGCGCTTGTCAACCAGATGGAAGGCTTCCATAGACAACCGATCACGATCGCCAGGATGGTCATGACCGCGAGGATGATCCCGGTGTGAACGAGGCCCTGCGAAGAATAATCCAATGGATCCCACCCGAGGAATTTTACCGGGAAGGCGGTAAGAAGGGGCAGGATCAGGGTGATGATGAATATGAGGAGATCAAAGGAACGGATCTTTTTGATCTCCTTCCATCCAAGGCCTAGCACGACAAAGACGACGATCAGAACTACTGCGGCAGCGAACAACCCGATCCCGATCAAGAGCGCAGTATGGTAAACCGGGAGCAGGTTTTGAAAGAACTCGTTCTTGAATGGGGAGGTTGTCGAACTGGCTTTACTCTCCATGATCATGGCGACCAGAGCAATTGCGCCAAACAGGAACGCGCACATGGTCGCGACAGAAAAGCTCAATTTATGAAGCGGTTTTCGCCATTCTTTAGCTTGCAGATCGTTATATAGAAGGAAAGCGATAAAAATAAGTGCGGTGGCTGTGTAAATATAGGCAGTTTCTTTGGTACAAAATTGCAATGCAAGAACAGCTGCCAGAAGGAATAATGAAGATTTGTTTCCTTTTTCGAGGTAGCGTAGGATTAAAAAGATAGTCAGGAACCCGAAGAAGGCTACAAAGGATTCATTCCGTGTGTACCGTTGGTAGAACAGCATGTACGGTGAGATCATTATGAACAGGCCGGCAAGCAGCGATCCGATCCGGCCCAGGTATCGCTT
>CAYWCH010000025.1:6864-16027 GCA_964456715.1 uncultured Anaerolinea sp.
AAGCAAAATCATTATCTCCAAGCAGGAAGTAAGTCGCTGCCACCAGATGGAATTGCAGCGGGCCGTGGGTGATCGGGTCATGCGCGTAACCATTCCCCAAGTACAACTCGTAGGAAGGAACAACGTGGTTCACTTCATCGTGGTCCATGTCGCGTTCGCCAACGTTGTAGAAACGACTGATGATGGTGATCAGCAGGATGATGGCAATCAAGAGGTGTTCGATTTTGAAGTTGGGGAAAGTTTTGAATACTGGTTTATCCAGCCATGATGTCGGATTTTCATTGGTTTGCGAATTATCCATGGTAACGATTTATCCTTTGCTGCTTGATTGACAATGGTTCACTATACTTGATACCTTATAAAGCTGCAAGATTGATGCTTGTGGTTCAGCAATCACCCTCTGGAAAACTAAAAGCCGCCTGAAGGCAGCATCGATCTATTGCGAGGACAGGTTGTAATAGTTATAAACTGCGCGAGAAATGTTGGCGAATAGCAGGTTGGCGTTATCATAGATGATCTGTTGCTCGCTGTATTGGTAAACAGTCAGGATGTAATTGCCGCCAGGAGTGTAGATGATCGCGGCGTCGCTGTAATTGTGGGTATATCCATCAGTCGGATCCTGTATCCAGCCATGTTTATGGGCAATCTGCGTACCGTTCGGCAATCCTTCGCGGAGAAGACTGGGCTGATCATTTCTTGAAAGATACAGGATCATCATCTGGCAATCAGTCTGACTGATCTTCCCTGGAAATACAGCCGCAAACGCGCCGCCGCCGGTTTGGGCACATTGGTAGATATCTGCCAGCATACTCCCGATTTCTTCAGGGGTGGTTTGGCTGTAGCGGTCGGGGTCGGTGTTGACATCCGTTCTGGAATTCGCCGGAGTTACCGGTGAGTAGATCAAAGGAGATCCAATAGCAAAAAAACCTCCAAGGAATGTGTTCGAATATCCCAATGCAAGAATGTCGTTGGATACTCCCCTTGGGCCCAGGTTTGGATCGATCAACAGCTTCATTAATGAATCTGAGGAGGCGTTATCGGATTGTTGAATCATCAATTCGATTAAATTGGTGATATCTGCTGACAATGGTTTGGAAGCACGGGCATAGATGCTGATCATGATGGGGATCTTGATCGTGCTTGAACCGGAGAAGGCAATATTTGGCGTCAGGATGGTACCATCCTGGTAGGCAAGCTGCATTTCCTGGCCGGTTTGCAAATCCATCAAGTAGATCTCGGTGATACTGGAGTATTCTGAAACATCTATGATCTGCTGTAATAAGACTTTCAAGTTTGCCAACGATGGTTTGGCAGAAGCCACCTGGTCGACCGAAAGATTGACCAAACGATTGGTGGGAGATTGGAGGGCGATCTTTACCAGTTCGGTCGAACGATCAATATTTAATTCTGTTCCCGAGGTTCCGATCTCAAAATTTATACCACCGGGAACCGGTTGATAGGCTCCTGCCGGCTGATCGTAGCGGGAGGCGATTTCATTCACCAGGTAATCTCTCAGCTTGTTTTCATCGATGGTGGCAACAAGTGGAACCGACTGGGAAGAAGGCATTTTATTGAACAGGAAATTCCAGAAGGAGTTCCAGAAAGGAGCTGAAACTCGTTGTTGATCAGCCGCGGTGACCATGGCATTGAGGTTCAGCTCGAAACCGAGATTGGCTGGCTTCACTTGGATCACTGCTGAACCGTAGTGTAGTTCAATGGGCATGGAATAGGCCTGAGTCAACCGTTCAGCCGCTTTGTCCAGGCTGAGCCCACCTACTGGAACACCGGCAATTTCAGTACCAACGGTAAAGCCGGAGCGCATCCGGCTGAAAGATACCAATTCAATAACCAACAGAAGCACTGCTGCAGTAATTGAAGCCAGTGCGATCCAGCGAAGCAGTGAAAAATTCTTTACGCGAACCATAAATCACTCCCGGCAGGTACTGCCTTTTACGATTTTACCAGAATAATTCACCCCCGTATGTGAAGAAAAATCGGAGTATATTTTGTTGAGGATTGGATATACTTAAGGCATGTCGGATAATCCCTCCTCAATACTTCAACTACTGCAAGGGGTTTTCCCTTTCAGTGATCTCGATCAACCAACCCTTGATCGGATCGTTCCCTACCTCGAAAAGGTCACCTTCCCGACTGATGTCTGCGTCTGCAGCCAGCAAAAGGACGCGGATGCTCTCTATTTCATCATGGTCGGCACAGTCGAGGTCACTCGCGAAGACAAGTCCGGAAAACGAAGCCTCGCTCTGTTGAAAGCTGGCGATCATTTCGGCGAAGATGCCATGACGGGGTTCCATCGTTTTGAAACCAGCGTTGTTACCAGAAGCCGGAGTATCCTGGTGAGGATCAGGCGTGAAAACCTTGCGGCTGTATATGAGATTTCTCCCACCATTGAAAGGGTTTTCAAGCTTTTTCGAGAATCTTACCGGCTTCAGCTCAAGGTGAATTTTCCCTGGCATCAGATAGCTGAAACGATCTACCTGATCTCAAGGCGTCACCATCTGTTTCTATGGATCCGATTGATTCCGATCACCCTGTTAACCTTGGCTGCTTTTGCCGGTCTTCTGTCTGTTTCATTCACTGCGAAGGCTGGCTCGGAACTTTGGTTGATCCTGGCTGTGATCGCATTGATATTTGGAGGGATGTTCGCGGCCTGGGCAGCGCTGGAATGGTCAAATGATTATTTCATTCTCACCAGGGATCGGGTTCTGATGCAGCGTTTGTTGATCGGGGTATATGACAGCCGCTCAGAGACTCCGATGACTGCCATCCTTTCCACCGGTATGGATTCCAATATTTTTGGCCGCATTTTGGGTTTCGGGTCGGTCACTGCCAGGGCGTACACCGGTGATCTGCGCCTGAGTCAGCTCCCTGATCCGGATCTGATCCTGGCGCTTCTGGAGAACCGGCGCAAGAGCCTGCAATCGGAACAACGGCGTGAAGAACAATCATCCATGAAATCGATGTTGCAGCAGCGGTTGCAGCCTGGCACAGTGGATTCGCCGCAACGAAGGAACCCGCCTGTGGAGCAGCGTTCCGGAGGGAATTACAACACCGGCTCTTTTGCCGATTTACTGGCTGATTTCTTTGGATTACGCACCGAAAAAGACGGCGCCATCATCTTCCGCACTCATTGGTGGATCCTATGCAAAAAGACTGCTTTCCCGATAATCTTCCTGTTTGGGGTTTTCATAACTGCCTGGTTGCGGTATGTCGGAGTCTTTGAGTACAACGCGAATCTGATCTATACATCAGCGATCGTACTTACCCTGATTGGCTGGTCGTGGTGGTTTTATCGTTACCTCGATTGGCGCAATGATGTCTATATCATCAGCGGTGATCAACTTGTGGACGTTAATCGCCGTCCACTGGGTAGTGAAGAAAGACGTTCCGCTCCGGTCAAGAACGTCCAAACGGTCGAATACTCGCGGAAGGGGATTATCAGTTTGATTCTGAATTACGGTACAGTGCGAATTCAGATCGGTAATGAGGAATTGACTTTCGATAATGTCTATAAACCCTCAGAAGTTCAGATCGAGATTTTCAACCATTTACGCGAGTATAACGAACATGTACGCAAGCTGGATCAAAAACGCATGGTCGATTGGATATCGACCTATGACGGCATCCGTCAGGATGGAAGTCGTGCTCAAAAAGAGGATATTAATCCCAAAAACGGGTAAAATTGGGCAGTTGCAGATTTTGATATCGAGGATGTTTTAATGGCTGTATTACCGATTGTAACCGTTCCTGATCCCGTCCTGCGTCGAAAGGCGCACAAGGTGACGGAATTTGATAAACCTTTCCAAAAAATTGTTGATGATATGATCGAGACCCTGCGTGACGCACCAGGGGTGGGGCTTGCCGCTCCCCAGGTGGGGATTTCTGAACGCTTGATTGTGATCGAATACGGTGATGACGAGGATGAGACCGTCCCCAAGAAATTATATGTGGTGGTCAATCCTGAAATTACTTCGGCGTCTGAAGAAATGGTGGAGGGTCTGGAAGGCTGTCTCTCCGTTCCTGACCTGGTGGGTACAGTCTCCCGCCATCAATCATTGATTATCAAAGGATTGAACCGCTACGGCAAACCGACGCGCATCAAAGCCAGCGACTGGGTGGCGCGCATTTTCCAGCATGAGATCGACCATTTAAATGGAATCCTGTTTACCGACTTGACCGATAAAGTATGGCAGCCGCGCGACGAAGATGAAGTGATGGCTGATTGAAATGCACCTGACCCACCTGTCGCTGACGAATTTCCGGCTTTTCTCCCGCCTGGACATGGACATGCCTCGGCGGATTCTTTTGCTGGTGGGTTCTAATGCTCAGGGCAAGACCTCGCTGCTTGAGGCGATCTATTACCTTTCTACATTCAGTTCCTTCCACGCTCAGACCGACCGGCAATTGATCAATTTTCTTGCCGGGCAGGAATCATTGGCTGTGGGCAGGTTGGTGGCAACCTATGAACGCGCTGACCGGCAGCACCGACTTGAAGTGCGCCTTATCCAGGATTTGAACGGCAACGGGGGTACCCGCCAGCGTAAGGAAGTGCTGCTGGATGGGGTGAAGATCACCGCAAATCAGGCAGTGGGGCATTTCAGCTCTGTGATCTTCCTGCCGCAGATGACGCGCATTCTAGAAGGCGGACCCGAGGAGAGGCGCCGTTATTTGAACCTGGCCATCGCGCAGGCCAACACCGGTTTTAGCCAGATCCTGGCAGATTACAACCAGGCCTTGACGCAGCGTAACGCTTTGTTGAAGCAATTGAACGAACATGGCGGAGATCCGGATCAACTTGTCTTTTGGGATAATGTCTTAACCTCAAAAGGGGCCGCAATTATTTACATGCGCATCCAGGCGGTCAAGCAGCTTGAGCAGTTAGCCGTGCGTATCCACGAAAAATTAAGCGGAGCTTCAGAAGTGATCCGCTTGTTGTACCAACCGTCCTACGATCCGCTGCCGAAACCGGAAGGCCAAATTGCCTTGCCGATTCAAACGACAGTACAGCGCGACGGATTCACGATAGCGCAGATCCAACAGGGGTTCGCGGCGAGGCTTGCGGAAATCCGCCGCGAAGAGATCATCCGCGGAGTGACCACCATCGGTCCGCACCGCGATGAGATGCGCATCCAGTGTAATGGGGTTGATCTCACTGATTTTGGCTCACGGGGTCAGGTGCGCACCGCCATCCTGGCTTTGAAACTGGCCGAGGTGGACTGGCTGAAACAGATGACAGGCGAATGGCCTGTTCTATTGATGGATGAAACGTTGGCTGAATTGGATACGCAACGCCGGGGATACCTGCTCGAATACCTCGAAAAATCAGAGCAGGCCATCTTGACCACCACGGATATGAACCTCTTCCCGCAGGGTTTTTCGCAGAAATGCGAGCGTTGGCAGGTTTCCCAAGGCAATATCGAGAAACTGGCGACCGATCAGGAGGATTGATCTATAAGGGTGATTTGGCAGGCATACCCACGCGCCTTGGATATTGCGCTGGCGTGGCAGCAACCTTGTCATAGACGACCAAAAAGCGTTCTTCCACCACTCCCGGTAGTGTTACGGGGGTGATGTGTTTTAATCGGCCTCCCAGGATTCGGCCGGCCTTCTCGGCAGATTGAGCTTCACTGTGCGCGCTTTCTCCCTTTTGCGCGAGGATCAATCCGCCCACTTTGACGAGGGGCAGCAGGTATTCCAACAGGATGGGGAGTGAAGCCACTGCGCGCGCTACCGCCCAATCATACTTTTCGCGGTGTTTCGGCAATTGCCCGGCTTCTTCAGCGCGCAGAGTGAGCACTTCCACGTGCGTGAGCCCGAGAGTTTCAACGATATGGCTGCAAAAACCGGCTTTTTTCCCCACGGATTCGACCAGGGTTAATTGCATGGTGGGATAAAATATCTTCAAGGGAATACCCGGAAAACCGGCACCTGTGCCGATATCGATTACCCGATTGGGTGGAGCAGAATTCATTTCTGTTATGCAAGTGAGAGAATCCAGGAAATGTTTCACCCGAATGCCGTCCAAATCACGGATGGCTGTCAGGTTGAACTTTTCGTTCCAACTGAGCAGTTCGGCTTCATAAATCGCAAAAGCATTGAGCTGCTGAGGAGAAAGGTTCATCCCAATTTTTTCATTCAGGACTGTCTGCAAATCGATCGTCACAACCCAATTATACACAGGATATTTCTCACATAACCGATTTCTCAAGTGTGGAGAAAAATTTCGGTATTTTTTATTTGCAAAATGTGATTAAGATTTGTTAATAGTTTATAATTCACTCGCACAAACGAAACAAGGAAAAGAGATAACAATATCCAGGGAAGGGTAGGGAAGTCTTTTGTTCATTCAAGAACAGTTCAGTTATTTGGCAATACCAGGATTAACCGCATTTATTGGCACGGGATTGTTCATTCCTCCGAGATTTTTTTGTGAGTTCTCCATGGTTGTTACTCTCCAGGGGTTCATTCTCACTCCTTTACTATATTTTGGACCGATTGTCTCATCGGTGCTCATATCGCTGGTGTTGATCGTGATTTTGTCGATCAAAGAGGCAAAAAAGCAGCAATTGAGCAGGGCATTACGATTCATTACAAATAACCCTCCCATAGCAATTTCATCAATGCAAGAGTGCGATCCCATTCACAATCTTCGGCCAGAACAGAATCAATCAGTTATGTCCCTTATGATCCTTCAAAGCAAAGACAAAGCGCTGATCGGACAAAGATTTGATTTCTCAAAAGAAATCACAAGCCTGGGAAGCTCGTCCACCAATGATCTTTTCTCACCAAAGGATTTTGGAGCAAAAAAAGGACACGCGGTAATCACATTCTGTAACGGACAGTATTTTATTGTGGACGAAAAACCACAGGGTGATCTGCGAGGTCAACTGAATAACTCTGCTGATATTCTTGTGAATGATAAGCCGGTCGCCGGTAAAACGTTGATCAACCATGGAGATACGATACGAATAGGAACAACTCTTCTTCTTCGTTTTGAATGATGATGTAAAATTAACGAATATTCACAAAACTTCCTCTGAGGAAAAGTGCATCAATAACAAGGGCCTGGGATTATGAAAATTCAACTGGATATCGGGTATGCGATCGATCAGGGAAGAAAACGGAACACTGCACCAAACCAGGACTCGTTGATTATCCTAATGTATCCTGAGACACCATTCATTCCACCGATTTTTGTTGTGGCAGATGGAATGGGAGGCTATACCGGGGGAGCCGCTGCCAGTCAGATCATTGTCAAGACTCTCCATGAGCTTTATTCATCGCCCAAGCTTCCATTCTCCTTCGAGGATTTCTGTAATGAAGGATTATCCATAGCTCATAAAAAAATGGTGGAAAAGGCGGAGTCTGATTCTGATTACGGGGGTATGGGAAGCACAGTTGTAGTGGGCAGCATTGATAGAGATAAATTAAACATCATGAACATCGGTGACAGCCGTGCATATATGCTGCACAAAAGCGAATTGCGGCAGGTGAATTACGACCACAGTTTTGTCGGTGAAGCCATCCGGGCAGGATTGATCAACCATGAGGATGCTATGACGCATCCAAAAAGGAATCAGCTCACCCAGTCTGTCAGCGCACGAAATGTCGAGGTGATCCCATTTTTTGGGCAGTATAAGTTCGACGCAGGGGATAGTCTTCTGTTGTGTTCCGATGGTCTCTGGGGAGTGGTCGCCGAATCCATGATCGTTGCCGTGTTAAATGAGTTGCCGGCAAAGATGGCTGCTGAAAAGTTGGTGGAGTTGGCCAATGCCCGAGGGGGACCGGATAACATCTCTGTCATCGTCTGTAAAAGCGCGGTAGCGCGGTTGTTCAGTTCCCGAAAAGATTCTGGCAAATAATCAGCAGCGAGGAAACTCTGAATGACAATCCACATGAACACTGATGAACTGCACGAGTTCGCCACCGGAACCTTGCAGCAACTAAATAACCTCAATGAAGTAATGGATTCGATGAAGAACCGAATCCATGCCATTCCATGGAGCGGGTTGACCCGTGAATCGTTCGTGATCGATTTTAACCTCATCATCGCGAAATTATCTTCAGGGGTGGAGGAGGGGATCACGCTTTCGCAGCGGGTGCAACGCGAAATCGATGAGTGGCTTTCAATGGATCAAGGAAACGCTCAAAAATATCGCGACCTGCGGTCACAGATTGCCACAGTGAACCCGCACACCGGCGAGAGCAGCCAGGCAGCTTCCACCACCATGTCTCGTGAAGAATTAACTGAATGGTGGAAAACCGCCACCCAGGAGGAGAAGGAAGCTTATCTGCGTTCGATCTATGAGGAGGTATGCAGATCACTAGGACTGACACCCATTCCAGTCAATTTCGAAGACCTGCCGGATAATGATGGAGATTTGCGAGGCGGGTTTTACGACGATGAAATGAAAATCAGAATCGATAGTGATAATGTAAAAACCGACTCTCCTTTTGATTTGATTCAAACAATTGCTCATGAGACCAGACACCAATTTCAGGATAATTGTGTAAAGGTTTTTAATGAAACCGGGAAAATTCCGGAGGGAGTCTCGCCGGTGCAGATCGCAGCCTGGGAGTTGGATCGAGGCTCCCTTTATGTATCACCTGATGAGAATGCTTTTTTATACTGGGTTCAACCAGTTGAAGTGGATGCGCGCGGTTTTGGCGCTGATTTTGTGAGCGACATGTTCGGTGAGCAATCCACCGGAAATGGCGGTGGTGGCGGGGGAGGAGGAGCCTGGTAAGATGACTGTAAAGCCTGAATCGATCATTAGAATGAATAGAGAAGAGTTGTCAAATTTATTGCAGACGCGTTGGGAATACAAGCAGCACAGCGCTGATGAATCAGCCAGAATGCTTTTGGAGATGACACCTGAAATTCAAAATGCATTTTTGGATTACCTCAAAACAGAGGTCTTTGCAGATCAACCGAAATATTTCGGGTTGACTCCAGCCATCCTTTCGCGAAATTATCATTTCCTTCCGCCGGCAATTTTTATGCTGTTGGAGTGGATCCAAAAAGAACCGGAATCAGCTCTGCAAATGCTTGTAGAGCAATACCACAAACCGCTGCCTGCGGAATTTTCAGCCGCGGAGCTTTTCGAGTGGATCCAGGCACATCAGGAGAAATGAATCAATTAAA
>CAYWCH010000026.1:0-8034 GCA_964456715.1 uncultured Anaerolinea sp.
GTGCCATTGTCAATGTGACAGAGGGAGTGGGTTTGGCAAACTTGATCACACCCACGTTGCTGTAGATATCGCAGGAGTTGTTCACGTAGCGGCAGATGCGCACGTAGTACTTCTTGCTGACATCTCCCTGGATCTGGGCGGACCGTTTGTTGGGATCGCTGATGTAGATCGAAGGGTCTGCAGGGAAGGTCGGTGTTTTGTTTGTGTCAGACCAGACCAGTTCGAATCCGGCAGGGAAATCACCCACCGATTCCCAGTAGATGGTAGCCAGCCCGCCGCCGTTATCCACAACGCCGGTGATGGTGATGGAAGTAGCTACATTGGTCGCCGCCGCGTTGGTGGCCGCCGTGTCTGGGGTGGCGGTAATGTAGATCACCTGCTGCTGTTGGGTCACCGGCAGCGGCGTGGCTGTGACAACAAGAATTTGCTGAGAATTATTTCCGCCGGTTCCCTGCGCCGGAAAACACCCGGTCAGGATCAGCATACCGGCCAGAAGGACGATCAGAATACGTTTTGTCATGTTTCCTCCACATTTCAAACCTTATACATAAGTATAGATGCTGATATCGAAAATTGGAAGTACCTTTACAAACCTTCACAAAAGAGCCACAAATCAAAAAAAGACCAGCATCTAAGTTTTTACCACGAATTTTCGATATTGTATCCACGATTTCTAATGCATTTCAGAGAAGATTCCGTTACTATATTAACGTAACATATTATTCTTTTGAGGAGGTAGATACGCATGGATAAGACGATGAATGACTTCTCAAAGTTCCAGGCAAACAAATATATGAGTATCGAGACTTTTCGCCGCTCGGGAGAAGGCGTTCGCACACCGGTCTGGTTTGTTGAATCCGGAGGAGCGTTGTTCATTCTCACCCGCGGCGATTCGGGAAAGGTCAAGCGCTTGCGTCACAACAAGGCCGTACAGGTGGCGCCGTGCAAGATGGATGGTTCGGTGACCGGCGATTGGAATCCCGGTGAAGCTTCGTTTGTGGATTCGGAAGAAGCCGTTAAGAATATCAAATCGCTGTTCGATGACAAGTACGGGGCGGTATCACGCCTGACCAACGTCTTTTCGAGGATGCAGCGCAAGAAACGGGTTTTCATTAAGGTGGTGCCGGGAGGAGGACAGAAGTAGGCTCCGCAATTGTCATTGCGAGCGAACGGTTTGTGTGAGCGAGGCAATCCCCTATGATGACCGTCAAAGTCACTTGGAGATTGCCTCGCTCATTTTGGAAAGGACCACTTCTGTTTCAAGGATGACGCTCGCAATGACAAGCAGAAGAACGCTCGCAATGACACCAAAAGGCACACCCGCAATGACAGATCAGAATGCACAATCTGCACCCTGGCCTGGAGGCAATAAATGCATGTTGGCCTGAATGCAAAATATGTATATTGGCGGGAAGGCAAAATCTGCCCCTTGGCCGGAGAGCAAATTCCGCCCGCAGGCCAGCCGGAAAGAATTGCCTTAAGGGCAGCCTGCGTGCAAAATCAGCCTCTCAGATGAGTGCAGATCCTGCCTCTCTCCAGAGTGCAGAATTCGCACGTGATTCTATTAACTACTTAATTAACTACTCTTAATTACTTTAATTAACTTCCACCCTTTTTCTTTTTCGTTCTGGGTATCAGTTCTTCCGGAAAGACCAGGTTCCAGTCGTAACGCGGACTGCGCGATGGCTGTTTATAAATCTCCAGATCGATGCTGCCCTGGTTGTAGTCAATTAAAAATCGAGCGATCGCCAGTGTGGCCAGCTGGCTGGCCGGGAGTCCGAGATTTTCTGCAAGCTCACGTAATTGCTCACGCAGTACCGGGGGTAAATCGTAGGTGGCGCGCTGCTCACGCCTGGCCTGGATCTTGAGGCGCTGCTTGACCAGGCGCTCACGCTCGCGGCGCGGCAGCTGGGCTTCAGCGGCACGCTGCTCCATTCCGCTGAGCAGACTGGAGACAGCAGGATCAATTGGAGCGGACGATTTTTCATTCGGCATGGATCACCTCCAGTAATCGATCGAGTACCTGTCGATATCCGCCCAGGTGTTGGCGGCCGGCCTTGATCCCATCCATGGCCGTGGTGGAGCGTTTGATATCCCAGAGCGTCTGACCGTCCGTCGCAACGCCACGCACGTGCGCGTCCTGTGGAATGGGCGGCCAAACATGTTCGCCGTGGGTTTCGATCAGAGCGCGGAATTGCGTCAGGGTTTCGCGGGTAGTGCGCTCGAAGAAGGTAGGCAAAATACTGTAACCACGGTTACACTTTTTATCCGAGTCCACCTCACGCAGAAGAGCCAGTACCTCAGAAACACCGTCCAGTGAAAGGGGGTCCAGCCGGGCGGGGATGATCACCCAATCGCAGGCAGTCAGCCCATTGCGATGCAGCGCGTCGAACGATGGAGCCAGGTCCAACAGCACCGCGTCAAAATCGCAGCCGGTTAACAGATCGGAAAGCACCGAGTCGGGGAATTCCATGCGGGCGAACTGTCGGGTGATCCTTTCAGTGGAGCGATCGCCGCAGAGCAGGCTGAGATGCGGACGCGGCGAGACGGTCAGCATCTCGAGAGGTTCATCCAGGCAGACGAAACGAAAGAGTGCCGGGGACTTCGGCAGGCCGAAGGAGAGGGCCACGTGGCCCTGCGGATCGAGGTCCACCAGCAGTGTGGAGAGTCCGCGGGCAGCGAGTCCGCAGGCAAGGGTCACCGCGCTGGTGGTCTTGCCCACCCCGCCTTTTTGGTTCGCGAAGGCAATGGTCGTGGTCATTTGTTTGGCCTGAATGAAGGTCGAAAATCAAAGCTAAAACCGGATATAAGGGTCACCTCTATGATTATAGGTGATAAAAAGGCTCAAATCAAGGGTCGCCCCTGGATAGATGGACCATAAATTGTTAGGGTCGCCCCTTGGAACGTCTGGAAGGCCGTCAACCCGGTTTAGGATGTCAGGAGGAGTATTTGTTCATCTCATCATCGCAGTCCTGTCATTGCGAGCGAACAACCGTATGTCATTGCGAGCGTCTTCCTTGGATAAAATGTGAAGTACAAGAACAAAAAGCGAAGCAATCCGCAAGGACGGAGAACAGTGTCAATAGGGGATTGCTTCGCCGAAAACCACGACTCGCAATGACAGGGCGGCGTTGGTTGTGTCATTGCGAGCATGATCCTTGAGTTCTAAGTACGACATTGATTTGACAAGCGAAGCAATCCCCAACACTAATTGGGTCTATAATCCACTCATCGGGGTGGATCATGGACAAGACCTACTATGTCTACATTCTTACGAACAAGTACAACACCGTTCTCTACACCGGTGTGACCAACGATCTGGAACGACGACTAGAGGAACATCGCTCCGCGGATAACCGCGGGTTCACAGCCAGGTACAATGTGCACAAGCTGGTGTACTACGAGACGTTCGATGATGTGGTCGAGGCCATTGCCCGCGAGAAGCAGATCAAGGGTGGTTCGCGCCAGAAGAAGATCGACCTGATCGTCGGGTCCAATCCGTGGTGGAAGGATCTGATGTTGGAGGAGTGACATGTTTGGTTTGTCATTGCGAGGGGGTGGTCTTCCCCGAAGCAATCACCAAGTAGCTTGGGTATGGTGAATTTTGGATTGCTTCGCTGTTTGAGTTGGGGAGTAAGGAACTATCAAGTAATACGCTCGCAATGACAAGAACGGATTGTGGATTGCTTCGCTCTTTGGATGGTAGTCGTGATTAGTCTTCAAGGATGACGCTCGCAATGACAAGAACGGATGGGGATTGCTTCGCTTGATGTCTTTTTGAGAATGGCTTATGCAAGGAATGCGCTCGCAATGACAATTCAGTAAGCGCTCGCAAAGACAGTACAACATAAAGTGTAACCACGGTTACGATTAATCAAAAAAGTGTTACCACGGTAACACTTTTTAATATCATCCAAAGCAAACTGATTATCTTTCCAGCCTCACCCTGATCAAATTGGCCAGCTCCTCGAGCAGATCGAGGGCGGTCTCGCCGTTCCCTTTGCCGACCACGGTGTCGGCGATCTCGTCCATCACCTGGTCGCGGCCGTAATCATCCAGCTCGTCCAGCGAGCGGATCAGGCGGCTGAAGGTGCGCGCGGCCTGGCGTCCGGGCTCGGGCAGCACCGGGCGGGAAGCACGGCCTTTGTCGCTGGCATCGGTCGGGACGGGCGCAGTGGCGATCTCAGCCACCTCATCCGAGGTGAGCTGGTTCTGGATCGACAGCTTGATCATGCGTTCCCACTGATCGCGCGGGGTGGCCAGCACTTCACGCAGCACACGTTCGGAGAGGCGGTAGCGGTCAGCCTGGTCCAGCAGGTTCGAGGGGAACTGAAGGATGTTGAGCAACTGCACCATACGGGGACGGGTGAGCTGCATGATCGGCATCAAGCGTTCCCAAAGCCCGGCGGGCATGCGCTGATTGCGCGCCTGGCGGAAGAAATCATAATCGTCGGACACATCGGGGTCGGGCTGGATGCCCAGGTCGGCCAGGATCAGCGAAGCCACCTCGCAGGCCTGTTCCACCGAGGACGGCGGTTCGGCGTGGCGGTTTTCAAGCACCTGGCGCTGGCGGGTGGGGCGGTTGACCACCTCCACGCGCAGCAGCGGTTCTTCCTGTGCGCCGGAAGAGGCGTACTGCAGGCAGGCCGCCCAGAAGCGGCGTTCGCCGGTCTCGATCTGGAAGACGTACTCCCCGGCAGTGTTGGTGGCCCAGGTGCCGGTGATGGACTTGATCTGGCCGTGCTCGCCGAAGGAGGAGCCCATCATTAATAAGCGCTCTACCTCGGTGTGGATGCCGGCATCGCCCTTGGCCATTTCGAGCCAGTCGATGGCGGCCTGGTAGCAGGTGATGCGTCCGCTGTAGAAAGCCTGTCTTAATGAAGGCGGCAACAGACGGCGCGGCTGAAAGCGGTCGGGCATCATCTGGCTGGGGTGCAGGCGCTCGATCCGTTCCACCTGCGGCTCTTCAGCCGGCTGCTCCCCGTTCAACTCCGGCAGCCCCAGCTTGGACCCATTGGAGGCGGCGGCGGGAAAATCATCGAAAGCGTTGTAGCGTTTTTTGGCGGCCATAAGGCACTCTCCGGTTTTACTTTAACCCCTGAATAGCGGCTTTGCGTGTATCGTGCAGGATCGCCTCCACCAGCCCGGCGTATTCCTGGGTGGCGCGGGAACTCGACGCGATGGCTTCGGTGGAGTGCGTCCGCGGTGGTTTGAAGGTGAACACATCCATGTGGGCCGAGTGGGCGTATGCCAGGTCGGACGACTTGTGGATGGGCGGCAGCATCAGCGACTTGTAGCGCTGCTGCAACTCGGTAAGGATCTCCTGGGCTTCGCCCCGCTGCTCGTCGCACAGGGTGGGCAAATAGCCAAAGATCTTCAGGGAGGGTTTGAAGTGCGCCTTGATCTGGTCGATGGTGCGCTGCAGCTCGATCAGACCCGAGACGCCCAGGTAGCTGGTCTCGACGGGCACCACCACCAGGTCGGCGGCAACGAGTGAATTGATGAGGAGGTCACCCGTGTTCGGTGGGGTATCGATCACGATGTAGGCAAACTCCTTTTGGACTTGAGAGAGCGCCTTCTGCAGGCGGGTCTCGTTGGCCATCAGGGTGGGCAGTTCGCGCGCGGCTCGGATCATGGCGGCCCGGTCGGAGGGGACGTAGAACAGGTTGGCGTGATGCTCGCTGCGCTGGATCATGCGCTGGATGGAGGGGGGCGGCGTTTCGGTGAGCAGCGACGGCAGGCTGATGGGGAAGACGTCTTTGTGCTTGTCGAAGGAGATCGCCAGCAGGGCGTGGCCCTGCGGGTCCATGTCCACCAACAGCACTCGGCTGGCCGGACCGCTGTCTTGCTCGAGACGCAGTGCGAGTCCGCTGGCCAGGTTGACGGCGGTGGTGGTTTTGCCAACGCCCCCTTTTTCGTTCGCAATTGTGATCGTAATGGACATAATTTCTCTTTCTTTGCCGGATTTGGGGTGAATTGCAGCAGAATGGTTGCAACCGGGCACAATTCCGGCTAATATTTATTCGTAATCAGATATTAGCATAGAATGCTTGTAAATTCAACAGAATTGTGCTAAATTTGTTGCAAATATCAGTAATTATCGCAATTCTATTGCTTCTGATTAATTTTCGTGCCATAATTGTAGTACAGGAGGCATGACTTTGGTAGATTCCTTCAACGATACCGAGTGGCGTGTGGTGCGCCTCGACCGGCTTGGACTGAAAGAAGACCCGTTCAAGCTGTCGGCGGACCCGCGTTACTTATACCTTGGCCCTGAGCACCTGGCCGTGTACCGCCAGGCGCAGGGCGTCATTTCGCGCCGGCGCGGCCTGGCCCTCATCAGCGGCGACATGGGCATGGGCAAAAGCTCACTGGCGCGGCGCATTTACGACGTCTACGCCTCAGAGCAAAACGTGGAGATCGCCTATATCCACACCGCCGCCTTCAAATCAGCCATGGATGCCGCGCGGCAGATCTCAGAGAGCCTGAAGGTCGCTCCACAGCGGTCATTCCAGCGTCAGATGGAAGGCCTCGAGAAGTTCATGGCCGAAGCTTACACCGCCGATCGCAACGTGGTGGTGCTCCTCGACGATGCGCAGTTGATGGTGCCTGAGGCGCTCGAAGTGCTGCACCGCCTCTACAATTTCGATTACGACGCCAAGGTGGTTCAGGTGCTGGCCTTCGGCCAATCGGAGATGTCTTCGGTGTTCGAGACCAACAAGTCGGTCAACGCGCGGGTGTTCGTGCGCCTGGCGCTGCCGCCCCTCACCCTCTCCTCAGCGCTGCAGATGGTGCTCTTCCGCCTTCGCGTGGCGGGCCGGGCCGAACCCATGATCAACGACGACGCCTTCGAAGTGCTTTACGAAAAATCACAGGGAGTGCCGCGCGAGATTATCCGCCTGTGCGCCCTTTCCACCGACCGCCTGCTGCAGAGCGACGAGAGCATGATCAATGTTGAGATCGCCCGGGAGGTGAATTGATGGCTGCCGGTAACAGCAACACCCGCAACGCCTGGGTGCAACTCTATGAAGCCCGGCGCGTTCCCAGTGAACAGGAGCAGCGCACTCCGGGGCGCCCGCCCGGTATCGTGCCGCGCCGCAAAGTGGGGCTCACCCTCTCTCACGGCGAGATCGCCGAGATCGACCTGTGGCAAAAACGATTCTCCGAACTGCTGCACCGCAGTGTGTCCGCCGGCGAGACCGTCGGCATCCTCACGCGGATTTGTTCCGCTCGCTTCAACCGATTGAGCGATGCGAAAGAGCTCCGCGCACTGTCGCAGCTCGTGGAGAAACTGGTCAGTGACGAGAAAAAGTAATTATTTCTTCCCAAAACATCGAAGATTATGGAAGAAATAATTAAAGATTGTGCAAGCGTTATACAAGATGAAAACAGAAAAGCGAACATTAAAATTTGATTAAAAGTTGCCAAAAGCGCAATTTTCAACATTAAAAACCTGCGCTTTCGGCAAGTTGTAATTTGAAATTTTTTGAGGTAGAGTTTGTAGGATAAATGTTCTACCTTGTCTGCAGAAGAACCGCCCGTGGGGATCGGACTTCTCCCTGCAGAAGGGTCACGGTGAACCGGGGCGATAACCCCGGCAGAAAGAATCAATGGATCAGACTCAGAAAGACCCGGCGCTCAGTGTGAATCTTCCAGGATATCAGGAAGCCTGGCAGATGGTGTTGGGAAGCCTTCAGGCAGAAATGTCGAAGGCGCTTTACGATACCTGGGTGCAGCCGCTGAAACCGATCGGCTACCAGAACAAGACCTTCACCATCGGTGCCTTCAACCCCTACGGCAAGAGCTGGGTGGAAGAGCGTCTGAGCAGTCGCATTGAACACATCCTCGAGAACCTGTACGAAGAACCTGTCAAGCTTTCAGTCACCGTGAGCAACAGCTTCTATAAAGACCGCGTGCTCGATAAGCCCGGCATCGCCGTGGCCGAGCCGGCCATCGCGCCGAAGAAACCCGCACCCTCCGTGGCAGCCAAACCGAAGGCCGTCCCTTTGATTTCTATTACAATAATAGCCTTTA
>CAYWCH010000026.1:8044-16024 GCA_964456715.1 uncultured Anaerolinea sp.
TATCGCCGCTGAACCCTCGAATCGCAAGATGATGCTGCAACGCGCCTACGGCAGCGAACGGGCGCGCATCATCCAGCCTGAACGCGGCATGTTCATCACCGGTTACCTGTTCTCCAACTGGCTGCCGTTAATCGGGCACTCCGCCTTTGCCGTGATCCTGGCCGCGCGCTCGTTGTGCTACTGGAACCCGATGACCGGGGAGCTGCGCAACGTGGTTGAGACCGAGATGGGCGAGCTGGCCAGCCGTGCCGCCGTCTCGGTGCGCACAGTGAAAGATGTGCTCAACGATGACCTGGTGATGCGCTACTTTTTGCGTTATCGGGTGCGCCGAGTCATGACCTCCAACGGGGTTCGCACCGCCGGCATCTCGCTGCAGGTGCGCATGGACGATCCGCTCACGCCGTCCGACCAGGTCCAGTCCGGGCTAATGGAGGAGGAGGAGTGGTACCTCGCCGAGTTCTCCGGGGAAAAAGAATAGGCCGCAGGCCTCTTCATAATATAACCAAACACTAGATTTGCAGTTTTCAATTTAATTCATTACCAAATTGTTCTCGTAGGGGCGGGTTCTGCGGTTTATGCACCCTCGAGCGGTTTTAGCGAGAGGGGCAAGCCTGCCCTTTATTGTTTGATCAGAATTTGGGCAGGTCACGGACCTGCCCCTACGAATTGGATCATGGAAGGTTTTTGTAGGGGCGGGTTCAAAACCCGCCCTGTTATCGATCATCGGGCGGGTCACCCTCACTCGCTTCGCTCGGAGGTGCACACTTGCACGAACAGCAAGTGCAGGCAAACCGCAAGGACCTGCCCCTACATGAACGAAACAGACCACATATACCGTTACAAATTTCTTTCTTCGTCCGTTAACCAATTCAACGGATTCTCTGCGATATATGCTGCGACCTTCTCATATTCCTGATCCGACCCGATGATGTGTTCGTAATAATTCCTCTGCCAGACAGGGGCACCCTGCGTGCTGCGGGTTTCGTTGATCCGTTTTGCCGAAAAGGTCTTGAATTGCCGAACGATTTCAGATAGCGGTGTACGTTTACGCATACCCTCTGTAGGGGCAGGTTCAAAACCTGCCCAATTCTCAATCATTGGGCGGGTCACGGACCCGCCCCTACAGGAGGTTTGTTCATTAATTTGAATGATGCCGTGGATATGATTGGGCATGATCACGAATTCATCCAGGGCGATATCCGGATTGTGGTTCTCGAGGTCGCGCCAGGTCAATTCAACGATCCGGCCGAGATCGGATAACTCCATTTCGTCGTCGACAATGGATCCAAAGATCGGTTCGCGATCATGGGTGACGATGGTTATGAAATAACACCCTTCCTGCGAGTAATCGTATCCGGGCAGCCGAATGGAATGACGATTGTGCAGCATATTTCCCTCCTAAAAATAATGTTTCCAATTGGATTAATTATATATATTATCTATAGGGGCAGGTTCAAAACCTGCCCAATCGTTGATCATCGGGCGGGTCACCCTCACTCGCTTCGCTCGGAGGTGCACACTTGCACAAACAGCAAGTGCTGGCAAACCGCAAGGACCCGCCCCTACAAAACCGGTATTAAAACCGCCTAACAAAAACCCCGCGGATGAGAGTCCGCGGGGCGTATGTGTCCTAACAGGGAACGCTTGATCGATCACTCCGATGCGACGATCGGCAGGTCGTAGGCGATGCCATTGATCAGCACGTAGTTGGTCCAGACCCAACAATATCCGCCTTCCACCGTGGGATTATCAATGTAGAAATACTCGGTGTCGTCACTGCGGCCGAGCGCCGTGAACACCGCGCCGGTTTCAAGGTAGCCGGTGCGCTTCGAGTCGTAATCGGGTTTCTCCTGGCACATGATACCGGAGATGACCGTCAGTTTTACCGTCACCGGGGTGGCGGTGGGTTCGGGGGTTTCGGTGGGGGCTGCCGTGGCGGTCGGTTCCACGGTGGCAACTTCGGTGGTTGCTTCAACTGTCTGCGGCATGGCGGGCAGGGTGCCGTTCGGGGCGCCGGCGGGGATCGTGGGGGTCCCGGCCGCGCAAGCGGTCAAGCCTGCCATCATCAAGACCGCGACCGCAATAATCATTAACTTCTTCATCCTGATTTCTCCTGTTTACTGTCCATTCGCACCAAGATAACCCAGGCAATGAATGCACAGATCATTATTCTATTCACACTGAATCTTATACCATTTGTGTGTAAGAATTGTGTAGATATGGTCAATAGTTTTCGATGTATTTCTTCAGGATCGAGGAAAGATCAGGCTATTTCTGGAACCACTGCACCAGGTTCATGCCCAGCAGCACCGCGCCCAGGCCAAGCACGAGCTGAACGACCAGGTTGGCGATGAACCGGACCAGCGATTCATTCCGCAGCAGCGAGATGGATTCGTAACCGAACGTGGAAAAGGTGGTGAATGCGCCGAGGATGCCAACGACGAGGAAATTGCGTGTCTGGGGGGTGATGACGTTCCCCTCTTCAGCCAGGGTGGCCAGAATGCCGATCAACAGGCAGCCGACCACGTTGACGATCAGGGTGCCCAGGGGTAAAGGGAGTTCATCCTTGAAAATTTTTGTGGAGAGACCGACCAAATACCGCAGTACCGCGCCGATAAATCCGCCGGCTCCGATCAAGAGGACGTCACGCATGCAAAACTCCAAAGAAAAGATGCAGGAGTCATCAGCGCAAGGCGGTTAAGGGCGGACTCCATCGCCGCAGGCACGATTATAAAGGCTGGAGGATAAAACCTCAAGTACGCGGATTCACACTTCTTTGTAAGGCAGAATTTATTACAAATATCCCCTTTTCACAAAAATCATTTGAATCGTATTTAAAAATGCTAAAATGTTCTTACGCAGCATCATAAACATTGGACGCTCCAGATGCAGTCAATTGAGCAATACATCAATAATGGAACTGACACCATTTTTATCGAGCCGCGCTGCGTGTTTCCACGCCGTTGATATTCGGCACTCTCGGTGAGCTGTTCGCAAAACGTTCGGGTATGCATAACCTGGGGATTGAAGGAACCATGTTCCCGGCCACAACGTGACTCTGCCACCGGCGCCACTCAAACCGTAACGTCGCGTTTCAGCGACAGGAGGTTTATCGATGAGTTACAAATATATTGGAAAATCCTATCTCAGACCTGACGCGATCAACAAAGTCACCGGTAAAGCCATTTTCCTCGACGACGTCAGACTGCCGGGTATGCTCTATGCGGCGGTTTTACGACCGCAGTATGCCCACGCGCTGATCAAGAAGGTGGATACCAGCGCCGCTGAAAAATGCCCCGGTGTGGTCAAAGTGGTCACCGGCAGGGACTGCAAATTCCGCTACGGTGACAACATCAGAGACCTGCAGCCCATGGCTGTGACGAAGATCCGCTACATCGGAGACCCGGTGGCAGCCGTGATCGCCGATACCCCGGCGCATGCCCGCGCTGCCCTCGACAAGATCGCGGTGGATTACGAACCGCTGCCAGTCTACACCGACACGCTCGACGCCATGGCCAAAGACGCCGCCCTCATCCATGAAGATATGGACGATTACTGGCGTTTACCCACTCTCAAGCAAACCTCCGGCACGAACATTGCCAATACCTACCATTTGAAAAAGGGACGCGGCGAGGAAGGTTTTGATGAAGCCGACGTGATCATCGAAGGCGAATTCAACTTTCCATTGGGGTCCTGCGCTGCCATCGAACCGCACGGCACTATCGTCTGGTTCAAGGAAGACAAAACCATCGAAGTCTGGTCCACCTCGATCTGCCCGTTCATCATCCGCGAAGACCTGGCCCATTCTTACGGCATGCCCATCGGCGACGTGCGCGTACACATCACCGACCTGGGCGGCTGCTTCGGCTACAAGTCTGACATCACCACCGAGCAGACCATTGCCTGGATCGCCAGCTTTGTGCCGGGGCACCCTGTGAAATGGATGGGCAGCCGTGAAGAAGATTTCACCAGTACGCTGCTGGCGCACGGCATCCGCACCCGGATGAAGATGGGCGCCAAGAAGGACGGCACGCTGGTGGCTCTCAAAACGATCATTTACCACTCCGGCGGCGCTTATGCTGATACGGCGGTCAACGTCACCATCGCCTCCACCCACAATTCCACCGGCCCGTACGAGTTCAAGCACTGCGACCTGACCGGATACACCGTCTACACCAACACGCCGGCAGTCGGCGCCTACCGCGGCTACGGTCACCAGGAATCACAGATCGCCACCGAACGCATGATGGACCTGATGGCCCGCAAGCTGGGCATGGATCCGCTCGAGCTGCGCAAAAAGAACTTCCTTTCCGAAGGCAAGATCAACGCCGTCGGTGAAAAGATGTACAAGCATCACGGCGACATCCTCGAGTGCGCCAACCGCGTGCAGAAGATGCTGGCCGAAAGCCCCAAACGCAAGGAAGACGAACAGTACTGCTACGGGCGAGCCCAGGTGACCGTGATGAAATCTCCCAAGGGTGCACCATTCTCCACCAAGGGCTGTTACATGAAGATGAACGTGGACGGTTCCGTCAACGTGAACATGGGCGGGGCCGAAGTGGGGCAGGGGCTGCGCACGGTTATCAAACAGGTGGCAGCCGAAGCCTTGAAAGTTCCACCCGAGAAGGTGAGAGTTTACAACGAGATCGACACCCAGTTCTCACCGTACGAATGGCAGACCATCGGTTCCATGTTCACCACCCAGGGCGGACGCGCCATCATCCGCGCGGCTGACAAACTGATCGCGAGCTTGAAAAAGACCGCGGCCCAGGTGCTGAAAGCCGATGAAGACTTCATGGAGTATGACGGCGAGTACGTTTACCTGCGCAACGACCCCGACATGAAAGTGGCGGTCGGTGACCTGGCACGCGGTTACATCACCAGCGATGGCATCACCATCGGCGAACTGGCGCAATCCGTTTCGGACGCGCGCCTGCCGCGCTACTCCAACCCCGACGCAAACGGCCAGGGCAGCATCGGTGTGAATTACACCATGGGCAGCCAGGCAGTTGAACTGCGCATCGAAAAGAAGACCGGCAAGATCATCATCGACCATTACTACTCCGTGTTTGACGTGGGGCAGGTGATCAACCCCCTGCAGATCCGCGGCTCGGTGTTGGGCGGCGTACTGATGTCCATCGGCGCTGTGCTCTACGAGCAGGTCGTTTTTGACAAGGACGGCAAGGTCGTCAACCCGCACTACTTCAACTACCACATCCCGACGTTCAAGGAAGCTCCCCAGCAGACGATCGAATTCGTCGAAACCCCCGATCCGATCGGTCCCTTTGGCGCCCGCGGCATCGGTGAGCATTCCGTTATCGGTGCGGCACCTGCCATCCTCAACGCCGTCTTTGACGCCATCGGTGTGGATTTCAACGAGATCCCGCTTACCCCCGACAAGGTCAAGGCCGCGTTGGATGCCAGAAAGGAGACGAATTAATGTCTGAGATGATTACCTTCACCATCAACGGCGAAGAACGGACTATTGTGATCGAACCCGGCATGATGCTGATCGACTTGATCCGTGACGTGCTGAACCTGACCGGCACCAAGCGCGGCTGCGATAATGCCACCTGCGGTACCTGCACGGTGGTGATGGACGGCAAAGCTCTCAAGAGCTGCAATACCCCCGCCGAAAAGGCGGCCGGGACAAAGATCGTGACCGTTGAAGGGCTGGCGCGGGGTACGAAGCTGCACCCCATCCAGAAAGCCATCTCCGAATCGGGCGCCGTGCAATGCGGTTTCTGCACCCCCGGCATCATCATGGAACTGTATGGTCTCCTGGAGTCCAATCCGGATGCCAGCGAAGCCGAGATGGAACAGGCATTGAACAAACATCTGTGCCGCTGCACCGGTTACGAGCCGATCCGCGATGGAGCACTCATGGCGCGCAAATTGCTCCAGGAACGAAAGAAGTAAGTTTCATCTCCAAGGAGAGATGCGATGGCATACGATATTCTGATCAAAAACGCAAAAACCCGCGAATCCGGCAGCAAGCTGATGCAGATCGCCATTGAAAAAGGCAAGATCGCGAAGATAGGCGAGCAGCTCCCCGGCGATGCAGCCAAAACCATCGACGCCGGCGGCAACCTGGTGACCGGTTCGTTCATCAACGGCCACCTGCACCTGTGCAAGGTCTATACGCTGGCCATGATGGACGACGAAGCCATCAACGCCTACGTGGACGGCGGTATGGGCGGCGCGATGACCGCCATCGAACTGGCTGCCAAGGTCAAGGAAAAATACGACGAGAAGTGGATCATCCAGAACGTGCGCAAGGCGCTTGACCTGGCCGTGCGCTACGGCAACACCCACATCCGCGCCTTCGCCGATACCGATACCACCGGCAAGCTCGAGGGCGTCAAAGCCCTGCTGAAAGCCCGCGAAGAGTACAAGGGCCGGGTGGAAGTCCAGGTCGTTGCCTTCCCGCAGGACGGCGTGGTGCGCGACCCCGGTGCTGAAGACTACGTGGAAGAAGCCCTCAAGATGGGCGCTGACGTGGTAGGCGGCATTCCCTGGATCGAATACACCGAAGCCGACGAGCAGGAACACATCGACCGAATGTTCAAACTGGCCAGGAAGTACAACAAAGACGTGTCCATGCTGATCGACGATGCGGGTGACCCCACCCTGCGCACGCTCGAAATGCTGGCCGTCACCACCCTGCGCGAAGGCTGGCAGGGACGCGTGACCGTGCAGCATGCCCGCGCCATGGCCCTTTACCCGGAACCCTACTACCGCAAGATCGAGGCCCTGTTGAAGAAGGGCAACATCGGGCTTGTTTCCGACCCGCAGACCGGCCCGCTCTATGCCCGCGTCAAGTCGCTCTACAACGCCGGCGTCAGCGTGGCTTTGGGACAGGATGATATCGCCGATGCGTATTATCCGTTCGGACGCAACAACATGCTGGAAGTGGCCTTTTTGGCCGCCCACCTGATGAACATGGTGAGCCGCCCCGAGATGGAGATCCTCTACGACCTCATCACCACCAACGCTGCCAAGGCCCTGGGCATCAAGAACTACGGCCTCAAGGAAGGCTGCAACGCCGACCTGGTCGTCCTCGAAGCCACCTCGGTGTGGGAAGCGCTCTGGTCGCACGACTATCCGCTGTACGTCATCAAGGACGGCGTGGATATCACCGTCCGCAAGTAAGCGGTAAATATTTTTGTCGGGGCACGATATACCCTGACGGGTACTAGGTATCGTGCCCCTACATCGTTATTAATGTGAAAAATTTATTTGATTTGGCCACCACTTGCGCTTGAACCAGAAGGCCAGGTTGACCAGGCCGATCATCACCGGCACTTCCACCAGCGGACCAATCACCGCGGCGAAGGCCTGCCCCGAGTTCAATCCGAACACCGCCACCGAGACGGCGATGGCCAGCTCAAAGTTGTTACTGGCTGCCGTGAAGGAGAGGGTGGTGCTTTTGGCGTAATCGGCGCCGGCGCGCTTGCTCATCCAGAAGCTGACCACGAACATCACGGCGAAGTAGATCAGCAGCGGGATGGCGATGCGTACCACGTCCAGCGGGATCGAGACGATGAGATCGCCCTTGAGGCTGAACATGACAATGATGGTAAAGAGCAGCGCAATAAGGGTGAGGGGACTGATGCGCGGCAGGAACTTATTCTCGTACCATTCTTTGCCCTTGAACTTGAGGCACAGGAAGCGCGTCAGCAGACCGGCCAGGAAGGGGATACCCAGGTAGATAAACACGCTCTTGGCGATCTGACCGATGGTGATGTTCACCACGCTGCCTTGCAGCCCGAACAGCGGCAACAGCACGGTGACGAAGAGGTAGGCATAGACGCTATAGAAAAGCACCTGGAAGATGCTGTTGAAGGCCACCAGCCCGGCGGCATACTCGCGGTCGCCGTGGGCTAGATCATTCCAAACGATGACCATGGCGATGCAGCGCGCCAGGCCGATCATGATGAGCCCGACCAAATATTCGGGCTTGTCGCGCAGGAAAACGAC
>CAYWCH010000027.1:0-11394 GCA_964456715.1 uncultured Anaerolinea sp.
CGCCACCAGCAGCAGCGTCAGCAGGGTGTTCATCGCATATACAGCCAGTTTCTCCTTCAGGGTGTGTATGGGTTGCAGTGCCTCGTTATTCAATTTGGGCAGCAGGGGAACGCGACGGTTATCGTTCACCCTGGAGTAAACCCAGGTGATGGCAAAGGTGCACAACAACTGGATGACCGCCATTGACCCGGCCAGCGGCAGGTTGAACAGCGACATCGTTTGCTGGTAAATGGCCACTTCAAGCGTGGAAAAGTACGGTCCGCCCACCATGAGGATGACCCCGAAACTGGTGAAATCGAAGAGGAAAACCAGCAG
Organism: uncultured Anaerolinea sp.; assembly: GCA_964456715.1. Classification (GTDB taxonomy): domain Bacteria; phylum Chloroflexota; class Anaerolineae; order Anaerolineales; family Anaerolineaceae; genus UBA6107. The sequence goes on from CAYWCH010000027.1 coordinate 316, forward strand.
TGCAGCAGCCAGGATCGAAGGCCGAAGCAAGGGTAGGGTAACTTCACGCAGGGCACGCCTTTTAGAGGCGCCCAGTACCTGCGCGGTCTGCTCCCAGCGTGGGTCGAGTTGGCTCCAGGCGCTGCCCACCACGCGTAGCACGATGGTGATGTTGTAAAAGACGTGTACCAGCAGGACACCCCACAACGTGTTCATGAAGGTGATTGGCGGCTGGTCGAGGCCGAAAAGCCTCATCAAACCGAGGTTGAGCAATCCGCGCGGACCCAGCAGGGCGGTGAAACCGGCCACCGCCACCACTGTGGGCAGGATGAAGGGTAGCGTGGTCAGGACCCGCATCAGTTTCTTACCCCTGAATCGGTAATGCGAATAGAGGTAAGCTGCCGGCAGCCCGAGCAGCAGGGTCAGCACTGTGGAGAGCGCGGCCTGCCAGGTGGTAAACCACAGCGGCGCCAGTGCCTGCTTCAACGAAGCGAACGTGAAACCGTCCTCCAGCGCGGATCCGGCGGCGGTGACGAGGATCTTGCCCAGCGGCAGAAAGAAGAACGCGGCCAGAAAGGCCAGCGGGATGAGCCACAACAGCGTTCTTCCGAACCAACGCGGCTTGCCGATCGTGCTCAATGAAGGATCGCCTCTGTCCAATCGTTGAGCCACTGGTCGCGATTGGCCGCGATGGTTTGCGGGTCAAGCAGAGCAGGCTCGGTTGGAATCTGCGAGTATTTGACATAGACTTCCGGGAGTACGGCTTCGGAGTTGACCGGGTACATGAACATCTGCAGCGGGATATCTTCCTGGAATTGCTGCGAGAGCATGAAATCGATGAACTTCTCGGCCAGATCACGGTGCTGTGTGCCCTTGAGGATGCCGACGAACTCGATCTGCCTGAAGCACATGTTCCTGCCTACCAGTGAAGCGGTCGGGGCATCATCCAGCGGAGTCGCGGCGTAGATCACTTCCACCGGGGGACTGCTGGCATACGAGAGCGCCATCGGTTGCGGGCCGTGACCGCTGGAGGCGCTGAAGTTGGTGTAGTAGGCCGTGTTCCAGTCATTGACGATCACCAGACCGTTGTTCTTGAGCTGCTGCCAGTAGGAGATATAGCCATCAGTACCATATTCAGCGATGGTGGCCAGCAGGAAGGCCAGACCGGTGGAACTGTTGGCCGGGTTTTCGACCACCAGCAGCCCCTTGTATTTGTGCTGGGTCAGGTCGGCCAGTGATTGCGGAATGGCCAGATTGTGGTCTTTGAAATAGGCCTTGTCGTAGTTGATGCAGACGTCGCCGTAATCCACCGGCAGGGCGCTGTTGCTCGAATCCAGTTTGAACTCGGCGGGGATCTTGTCAAGTACAGGCGAGTCGTAGGATTCGTAGATGCCTTCGTCGAGGGCGCGCGAGAGCAGGGTGTTGTCCACGCCGTAGAGCACGTCTGCCTGCGGGCTGTCTATGCTGAGGATGGCGCGGTTGAGGGTAGAACCGGCATCACCGCTCTTGAGGAAGACCAGTTTGACGTTGTTGGCCTGTTCGAAAGCGGTGATCACACCTTCACTGGCGGCGAAGGAGTCGTGGGTCATCACCGTCAGGGTCACGGGTTCTGCAGATGCGGTCGGTTTGCTCTGGCAGGAGGTCGTCGCCAGCCCAAGAACCAGAATGAGTAGCACCAGTTTGTTTTTCATCTCTCCTCCATGGGAGTGGAATGGGTATGGATGCATAGCAGTTTTCCGGAGGCGATTTCAACGGTTGCCGTAGCAGCGGTCATCACGTTGCTGATGCCGCGGCTGCGTTCAGGATAGAGCGTTTCGGATTTAAGGGGGTATTTCAGGTGCTGCGTGACCACACCGCTGACTTCACCCCACAGCGGCAGCAGCGAAACCAAATCGCCCGGCTGACCGTGGATTTCGGCGGACTCTCGGATGACGAAGACTTCCTCGCTGCCGTCCTCACAGCGGACGTCGCAGTCGGCGAGTTCGGGCAGGAGCAGCAGGCTGAGGTTGCCCAGGGTCTGATCGAGGCGGCCGCCGAGTGCGGCCACGATTGCGATTTCACGGTATCCCAGTTCATGGGCGGTCAGCAGTGCCAGCTCCAGATCGGTCTCGTCCTTGGCGGGCGGGTAACGGCGGATCTCGGCGCCGGCAGCCTGCGCGCGTGCCACCTGGGCAGGGGTCACCGAGTCCAGGTCGCCGATGAGCAGGCGCGGGGTTAGCCCGAGCGCTTCGAGATGGTTCAGACCGCCGTCCACGGCAATGAGAAAATCATCAGCGCGCAGGAAGCGCCTCAACCACTCCTTGTGTTTCAGTTCGCCGTTGGCAAAGAGCACGGCTCGTTTTTCAGGCATAAAAAATACCCTCCGCCGTGGAGGGTAGCATGTTGATTTGTGAATTCCTCCGCCGGCATTATCCGGATCAGGTTATGCGGGTCGAGGACAACTCGTCCTCCTCTCAGCCTGGCGTTCGGGCTCCCCGTTCTATTTGATTAAGCGCAGTATAGACGATTGACAGGTGAAAGTCAAGCCAATGATAAGATAAAAGAAGAGTGTGCCCTTTCGGACACACTCTTTTGATTTACAACGCTTCTTTCAAGATCCCCAGCAGTTCGGGCTTGCCGATTTTGGCGTAACTGCCGAGCGTTCTGTCTTGCAGAATCTGGTCGACCATCAGCTCAAGTTTTTCGGTGCCGATGCCCACCTCTTTGAGCGAGACCGGCGCGCCCATTTGTTTGAACAACGCCTTGGTCCTTTCGATGCCTTCCAGCCCAACCTCGTAATCGCTGCGGCCTTTTGGATCGATACCGAAGACGTTGACGGCATATTGGCGGTATTTGGCCGGGTGGAACTGGCACAGGTATTTCATATACGGCGGGGTGACAATGGCCAGCCCGGCGCCGTGGGCGATGTCGTAATGCGCGCTGAGCACGTGTTCGATCTCATGACAGCCCCAGTCGCCATCCTTGCCCACCGGGATGATGGTGTTCAATGCCATCGTGCCGCACCACATCAGGTTGGCGCGGGCATCGTAATCGTCCGGCTTCTTTTCAACGATAAAGACCTGGTCGAAGATCGTGCGCATGATCGCTTCCGCCAGGCCATCCTGTACGGGAGTGCCATCCGGCAGGGAGAAGTAATCTTCATAGAGGTGGGAGAGCATGTCCACGCAGCCGTTGGCGATCTGGTTGTTGGGGACGGTGAATGTGAGCACCGGGTCCAGGATCGAGAAAGCGGGGTGCATCGCCGGCACACCGGCCAGGCCGATCTTCTCCTTCGTCTCCATGTTGGTGATGACGGAGTTGCCGTTCATCTCCGTGCCGGTGGCAGCCAGGGTGAGGATCGCGCCGAGCGGGATGGAACGAGTGGGGTAAGCCTTGCGCTTGAAGAAATCCCATACCTCGCCGTCATAAGGCACCCCCACCGAGATGGCCTTGGCGCAGTCGATGACGCTGCCGCCGCCCACCGCGAGGATGATGTCAACCTTCTTCTCCCGGCAAATGCGGATGCCTTCGTGCACGGAGGTGAGGCGCGGATTGGGCTCCACTCCGGGGAGTTCGTAGACAGTTTTGCCTTTCAGTTGGCGCAGCACACGGTCATACAACCCGGTTTTTTTAATGCTGCCGCCGCCGTAGACCAATAGCACGGTTTGACCATATTTTTGGATCTCTTCTGCCAGTTTGTCGGTGGTGTCCCTACCGAAAATGATGCGGGTAGGATTCTCAAAGGTGAAATTATTCATTGTTCTTCTCCAAATATTTAGACATGGCCTACGATGATGTGTGGTACGTAGGGTTCTTCAAGATAATTTACTTCTTCTTCGGTTAGTTTCAAATCCAGTGCGCCAACCGCATCTTCAAGATGCGAGATCTTTGTGGCGCCAATAATGGGAGCGGCCACCGGTGATTTTTGCAGCAGCCAGGCTAAGGCGATATGCATGCGCGGCACGCCGCGTTTCGTTGATAACTCGGCGACGCGTTCGATAACCGGTTGATCGGGCTCTGTGGAGCCGCCGTATTTTTTCTTTGCGATCTCGTCGGTTTCCGAGCGCGGGGTACTTTCGGCGTTGAAATCGCGCGTCAGGCGACCTGAGGCGAGCGGGCTGTAGGGAATCACGCCGATCTGCTCCTCGCGGCACAGCGGCAGCATTTCGCGTTCCTCTTCCCGGTAGATCAGGTTGAGGTGATCCTGCATCGAGACGAAGCGGCTCCAGCCGTGGCTATCGGCGGTATACAGCGCTTTCTGGAATTGCCAGGCCCACATAGCTGAGGCGCCGATGTGGGGGTATCGTAGTCCCAGCGGTGGATCTGGTACAGATCCACGTAATCTGTACCAAGGCGCTTGAGACTGGCGTCGATCTCGCTCAAGATCGCTTTGCGTGACAAACCGCCGCCGTTGGGGCCTTCACGCATCTTGCCATGTACCTTGGTGGCGATGACAACTTCGTCACGTCTGGCAAAATCCCTGAGCGCGCGACCGAGGATCTCCTCGCTGGCACCCAGCGAATAAACGTTGGCCGTGTCGAAGAAATTGATGCCCAATTCGAGCGCTTTTTGGATGACCGGACGGCTGGCTTCCTCGTTCAGCACCCATTTGTGGATCCAACGTTCAGCGTCGCCGAAACCCATGCAGCCCAGGCAGATGCGTGACACCTGCATCCCGGTCGAACCCAGTCGGGTATATTCCATGTTTCACCTCACATGATTAACTATATGGATGAGACGAAATCGTGACCCAGACCGAGAACTTCCTCCACCACCGGCATCCAGGTGCTGATCTCAATATGCTGCGGGCACTTGCTGAGGCATTCTTCACACTGGATGCACTGCGCGGCCTTCTCGTCGTCGGGGATCCAGTTTTTGTACCCGTCGCGGCTGTTGATGAGATCGTCATACATGGCCGCTTCGTTGTATACCGCGAAGTTGCGCGGGATGTTGACCCCGTTGGGGCAGGGCATGCAGTATTCGCAGGCCGTGCAGGGGATGGGGCTGCGCGCTTCAAGCAGGTTACGGGCTTTGTCGAACATGGCCAACTCTTCCGTGTTCAAAGTGTTGATACCCGCGTCAGATGCGGAGGCGATGTTCTGCTGCACCTGTTCCAGCGTGCTCATACCGCTCAGGGTCACGGCCACTTCGGGCTGGTTCCACAGCCACTGGAAGGCCCAGTCGGCGGGAGTGCGTTTCTTCGCGGCTGCCTGCCACAGCGGACGGGTGGCGGGCAGGTCAGCGGCCAGTTTGCCGCCGCGCAGGGATTCCATGATCACCACGGCCAACCCTTTGGAGTCGGCATAGCGCAGTCCCTCGGTGCCGGCCTGGATTTCTACATCCATGTAGTTGTACTGGATCTGGCAGAAATCCCAGCCATCGTAACTGTCGTGGAACGAGAAACCGATGTGACGGATCTTGCCTTCGGCTTTGGCTTTTTCGGCACGCTTGATGAGATCCAGTTGTTGAATGCTTGTCCAACGGTCGCGTTCCAGAGCGTGAAACAGGTAAAAGTCGATGTGATCGGTTTGAAGGCGGACGAGTTCCTCATCCAAGAAGCGGTCGTAATCGCCGGCTTCTTTGATCATCCACACCGGCGACTTGGTGGCGATGCGGACGCGGTCACGCAGTCCACCCTGGAGAGCTTTGCCCAAAGACGCTTCGCTCTTCTGATCGTGATACACGTATGCGGTGTCGAAGTAATTTACCCCGCCTGCCACGGCAGTGTGGATCATCTCATCCACTTTTTCCTGATCAATGTTAGCGGCTTTGCCGTCTATAGTGGGCAAGCGCATGGCGCCGAATCCGAGTGCGGACACTTTCCAATCTAATTTGCCAAATCTGCGATATTGCATGGTCATTTTTCTCCTTCAAGGACTTGATATACAGATCGATAGATTTCCGCCAGGCTGACGTTTTTCTCGTTTGCCAGCCGGACACATTCGTCGTATTCGGGGATGGACTGGAGCACCTTCCCGTTGAGGATCTTGTCTTTCACCGTCAGGTCGCCATGGAGAGTGTGGATCTGGCGTTGTTCAAAGCGGCCTTCGTGGCGAACGATCGGCAGCACACGCAGTCCCAGGGTGGTGGTCTCGCGCAGGATCAGCTCCGCCAGGGCGGCCTCGTCGCGGCGCAGCGCGATCACCCCCAGCAGTGTGGCCGGACGGTTTTTCTTCATCTGGATCGGTGTCAGGAACACATCCCTGGCCCCAGCGGCGAACAGCTTATCCATCAGGTAGCCGTAGAATTGCGGATTCATGTCGTCGATGTTGGTCTCGATCTGCACCATCTCGGAGGCGGACTCTTCTTTCGCCTCACCCACCAGCAGGCGTACCACGTTGGGGGTCGGCAGGTCGTGCTTGCCGGCGCCGATTCCGATGGCGCTGATCTTCATGGCCGGGCGCTCATATGTGGCCAGCGCACCCAAAATGGCCGCCCCGGTGGGGGTGACCAGTTCGGTCTCGGCGTCGGAGGGGGTCAACGGCGCGTTCACCATCTTCAGCACTTCCAGTGTGGCCGGGGCGGGCAGGGGAATACGGCCGTGCATTGTCTCGACCGTGCCCGAGCCGTAGGGCAGCGCGGAAGCGTACAACCGCTCGATGCCCAGCGCTTCCAACCCGATCATGGCGCCGGTGATGTCGGCGATCGAATCCAGCGCGCCGACCTCGTGAAAATGGACTTCCTCGACCGTGGTGCCGTGAACCCGGGCTTCGGCCTGCGCCAGCAGGGTGAAGACCTTGCTGGTGTTGAGTTTAACCTGCTCGGAGAGGCTGCTGCCGTCGATGATCGAGAGGATATCGGCCAGGTGGCGGTGGTGATGGCTTTCGGGCACGTTCACCTGCAGGTCGGAGGCGCGCAGGGCGCCTTTACGGACCTCGGTCAACTTCAACTCCACCTTTTCGGGCAGGTTCAGACGGTCGATGGCTGCCTGCAGGGTTTCCAGCGGCAGGCCGGCATCGAGCAGCGCGGCCAGGAACATGTCACCACTGATACCCGAATAACAATCCAGATATGCAATTTTCATATTTTTTCCTTTCCTAGAGTATACCGGATTGTTTCAACCAGTCGGAAACAGCGAATGCTGCAGAACGGACACTTGAGCCCCGAATGGATAATCCGTTCAGTACATTAGCGCCCGGGCAAATGCGTACGATGTCGCGCTCGCTGTGACCCATGGCGCTGCCCTTGTGGGTGCAGTAAGGCAGGATCACTTTGCCGCTGAAATCGCAGCTTTCAAGGAAGGTGAATACGGGCATCGGCATGGTGCTCCACCAGTTGGGATAACCGAGGATGAGTGTATCAAAAGCGGTCATATCCGCCACCTGTGCGGTCAGCACCGGACGCTCGTTCGCGGTTTGCTCCCGCTTGGCGATATCCACCACGGTGTTGTAGTCCTGCGGATAGGGTTTCACCGTCTCGATGGTGAACAAGTCCCCGCCGGTCAATTTTTGGATGGTTTCAGCGATGATACGGGTGTTCCCCGAATGCGAAAAGTAAGCGATCAAAACTTTCTGTTTGTTGGTCGACATTTCTCTCCCTGATTATTGCTCTATCTTAGTAGCGTGATCCCATTACGTTGATCTTCGCCATGGAGTTATTGATGCGCTTGATATCTCCCGTGCTCATCTTCACTTCCAGTGAGCCAAGGTTCTCCTGCAGGCGTTCCAGTTTGCGCGAACCGGGGATGGGCACGATCCAGGGTTTCTGAGCCAGCAGCCAGGCCAAAGCGATCTGAGCCGGGGTAGCGTTTTTGTCTTTACCAATCTCTTCGAGCAGGTCGACCACCACGCGGTTGGCCTGGATGGCGTCGCGGGTGAAGCGCGGATTGTGGGCACGGATGTCATTCGGGGCGTAGGTGGTATTCTCGTCCACCTTGCCGGTGAGGAAGCCGCGTCCGAGCGGGCTGAAAGGCACCAGACCGATGCCGAGCTCTTCGAGCGTGGGCAGGATCTCGGTTTCGATTTCGCGGAACCAGATGGAATATTCGCTCTGCAGCGCGGTTACGGGCTGAACGGCGTGGGCGCGGCGGATCTGTTCGGCGTTTGATTCGGACAGGCCGAAGTGCCTCACCTTGCCGGCCTGGATCAGGTCCTTGACCGCGCCGGCCACATCTTCAATTGGCACTTCGGGGTCGGGTCGGTGTTGGTAGAACAGGTCGATGCAGTCCACGCGCAGCCGTTTGAGCGAGGCGTCCGCCACGCGCTTGATCTGCTCGGGGCGGCTGTCGAGTCCGGAGCCGGGGCGGGGTCCGCCGATCTCTGGGTCGTGCTTGAAACCGAACTTGGTAGCGATCACCACCTTGCCCTTGAAGGGCTGCAGGGCTTCACCCACCAGTTCCTCATTGGCGAAAGGACCGTAGACTTCAGCGGTGTCGAAGAAGGTCACGCCCAGGTCGACAGCCTTGTGTATGAATTCGATCATTTCCTTCTTGTCGGTGGGGTTATCCCCAAAGCTCATGCGCATGCAGCCCAGTCCGAGCGCGGAGACTTCCAACCCGCTTTTTCCCAATACTCTCTTTTCCATTTTAGACTCTCCTAAAAGCGCTACTTTTTGATCGATTTCTCGATCTCCATGATCTTGTCCTCATAGACATCGATCTTGTAATTGAGCAGGTCGAGCGTTTTCTGCATCTCGGCGAGTCGCGCCTTGAGGATCTCACGCTGTTCCACCAGCAGATCTTTACGTGCGTTCACGGTGCTGTCGCCCTGTTCCAGCAGGTTGAAATACTCGATCAGCGTCTCGATGGGCAGACCGGCGTTGCGCAGGCAGCGCACGAACTCGATGCGCTTGATATCGACGTCCTCGTATTCACGGATGCCGCCGCCGTTGCGGGTCACCGGCGGGATCAACCCGATGCGCTCGTAATAACGCAGCGTGTCGGGGGTAAATCCGAATTTCTCACTCACTTCAGCGATCTTCATGGGTCACCTCACGCCTATAGTGTAGCACCTGGAGTTCACTCCAAGTCAAGGGATTTGGGATAATTGGCAACAAAAAGGGTGCATCTTTATGCACCCTGTAAATCACCGGATCCTTGTAATCGCTGATTTTGTAGGTCATTTAAATCTTATGTCAGAAAAGAGCATTTGTTTCTGCATTTCTTTAATTACAGCTTGATATTCTCAGAATCGAACGCTTTGATCAGGGCTTCACCCAACTGAAAACCCAGCTTTCCATCGGGATCCAACACACATATCTTCTTACAGTTTGGGCACTCCACGGTGGGCAAGGTCAATTTGACGGTATACGGCTCAAAGGGCTTAATGGAGGTTGTGAATTCGAGCGTCCTGATCGAACTTGTGGTGGGGTCAAGTTTTGTTTTGCATTCGGGGCAGGAGTCGCTCTTGCCGAACAATTTTGCTTTCCTCGCGAACAGTTTTTGTCGATTATAAATTTCTTCGATTAACATCTCGCCAAAAATCGGATTGCCGTACCGTTTAGTGCCATCCCTTTTGTCTTCAAAGGTGGCATTACAGATGGTGGCAGTGACGCTGTCATCGATTCCGGATATGCAGGGTATTGTGATAAATTTCTTCTCTTTCATAATGTCTCCCTACTTTTATTATGATGTTGTTTGAAAATCAGGATACACCACTGGCGTACCCTGTGTATATCTATTTCGCGTGCTCTCCCGCTGTTTCGGGGACCTTGCGCATGGCCAGGCTCGAAGCCAGCATCAGCACGGCACTGAGTGCGAAGAGCACCGTCCAACCCAGCAGAGAGCCGGGTTTCATGTTGTTGAACCAGTCGATCATCGGGCCTTCCAGGCGTGCCACGGCCGCGGAGCCGGCGGTGGCCAGATTGGTGAGACCCATCAGCTTGCCGGCTTCCGCGCCGGAAGACATCTGGTTGGCCATGGCCCAGTTGGTGCTCATGAAGATGCCCAACCCCACGCCCATCACCGAGCCAAAGCCGATAAGTTGCGCAGGGGTGTTGGCGAAGATGAGCAGCACCGCGCCCGCCGCGCCGATGGAGCCGGAGACAATGTGGATGCGTTTGTGCCCGTAGCGGTCACCCAGCCAGCCGGCCAGCACGGTGAAGATGATGAGCACGATCACGAAGGCACCCATCACGAACTGGACGAAGGATACCGCGTCCTGCTCGGGGAACTTGTCGCGGATGAAATACTGCGCGAACGACTGGAAGCCGTAGATGCCGACCAGGTAGAGGAAGCGGCTGAAGATCAGCGTCCAGTAGCTCTTGTTGCCGGTGCCGCCGGTCTTGAAGTTGAACACGTCCTTCCACAACGCCTTCTAATTCACCGGTTCGGGTTTGACGGTGGAACTCTGCTCGCGCGAACCTAGCAGGGTGATGGCGCCGAACACGACCAGGAAGCCGATGATGGCGAGCACCGATTTCTTCGGGTCGGCGTTGGTGCTGGAGATGAGTGAGCCCATCAGCAGCGAGGAAATGATGATACCGAACATGTCGAGGGCGGTCTTGATGCCACTGGCCAAACCGAGTTGCTCGGCAGGCACTTCATCCGGCAGCAGTCCCTGGGTGGGACCGTGCGCGATGTTCGACATCACCTGCAAACCGAGGTAGCCGATGAAAATGGCGGGCAGTCCGCCAACGAAAGCCAGGATTGCCAGGAAAACCAGGTCGCCGAGCGTGCCGAACCAGATGAACGGGCGGCGCCGTCCGATCTTCGATGACCACTTGTCGCTGAGTGCGCCGGAGAGCGGTTGGATGATCATGGCCAGGATAAGACCGAAGAAGGTAAGGAGTCCCAGCCAGGTGTTCTTCTGCGTGGATGGTACGTAGTTCAGCAGCACAGCCGGCAGGATGGTGACGTGCAGGCTATTCCACATGAACGACAATCCGATCCAGTAGGCGTTGAGGGTGAAAAGATACCAGCCGCTGACTTTCTTTTGCATTGGATGCCTCCGATGGTTCAGGATGATGATCAAAGGGTTCGTTCGAAAAACGCGATGACGCGTTCCAAAAATTCTTCACCGACAAAATCTTCCAGGCTGCGGTGACCGGCCTGGACGCTCAATAATAAGGTTCGAGGAATAACAAAATTCTGCCTGTAAGGATCGACATTCCCAGCCCAATTATAAATGCAAGCGCGTCAGAGAGGAAACCCGGCCGCCCATCGAGAATCCGGGCAGTCCAATC
>CAYWCH010000027.1:11404-15778 GCA_964456715.1 uncultured Anaerolinea sp.
GAGCGTCACACTGGTTTGGAACTAAGATCCCCGGTTCACGGGTTTTGAACCGGGGATCTGCAAAAAACGAAATTTAACTAATACCTAATCTATGATCTTGAAAATTGGTGTCTACACTCAGCATTGGTTGTATTTTGCTTAAAAGCAGATTCCCGGTTGAAGATCACAACCGGGAATCACGAGCGCAGACCATTATATTCGCAATTACTTTCTCGTTATCTCTATTCGATGAACGGCCAACTCTCCGGGGTGATAAATCAACCGCTGGTTGTCGAGGTCCACTTCGTAGCTGCCGTCAGACAACTTGACTTTATAGCCTTCGCCGTAGTGCAGAGCCGGGAAGTAGATCTCGGTGAGGGCGTCGATCGCTAGATCGGCTTTGAACTCAAAAATAAAACGGCTGCTGAACGGGTCGAACTCGAGCAGCGTCGGCTCCCCCGCGATCCTCACCGGGTATGGCCGCGCAAACACACGGATGGAGCGACCGCCGGAGTTGATGTCGGTGGGGTCCTTTTGCTGATCGTGGCTGAAGAGTGACAGATCCTCATCGTTCCACAGGTCACCGTGCGCGTTTGTGTTATCGGGGGAGTAGTTCCACAGGGTGAAGCTGAGCAGGTTGTCGTCCAGCGCCTGCAGGTCGCGGGCGAGCGCTTTCTCCTGCGCCCTGAAGTTGCCGGTGCGGTAAGCCTTGCGCCCGTTCAGGTCAAAGGGAATGCCGACCTCGCCGATGAGGGTGGGCAGGCCGCCCATCTTCTCGATGGCCTCGCGCTTGATGAGGGCGTGGGTGCCGGCGAATACCTTGCGCACTTTTTTGGCCGTGATGGCAATGGTGTCGGTGAGGGTGTCGTATCCCATCCAGGGGATGAACGTCTTGAGCACCAACACCATGTCGTCGTACCAGTGGGCGGCGTAGGCGGTGTTGGTCAGCTCACCCGGCTGGTATTCGGGAGAATGGGTGTTGGGCACGGTCTCGATGAAGATCATCGCGTCCCTGTCGACCAAACGCACCATTTCGGTGAAGCGGGTGACGAAAGGCTTGAAATAGTCGCGGTTGAAGTCCACCGCTTTGCCTTTGACCGTGCTGAAATAGCCCGGTTGGGTCAACACAGGGTTTCCGGCCGCGTCGATCTGCCAGGCTCCCGCCTGCAGCCACGGACAATGATACCCGTCTCTGAAGAGGGAGACCCTGCCCGGGTTGACCAATTCCTCGCCGGCTTTGCGAGGGCTCAGCATGCCCTTCATGAAGTCGATCGTCTGCGGATATCCCGAAGCCAGTTGGAACGACTGCCACGGACTGGGCGTGAGGCCCATCTGAGTTTCGCCAAATTTCCGGGTCAGATCAGTCAGGCCGATGTAGCCGCTGGCCGGTTCGTTCAGGGTGTCGTAGCCAATCACGTTGGGCAGTCCCTTGAGCTTCTTCACCACCTGTTTGACAGCGTTGAAGTAGTGCTCCTGCAAATACTCCTGCACCGGAACGCCGTCCACTTTACAATCGGGCGCGAAGTCGTTTCCGGCAAAAAACAGCGTGTACATCGTGGCCGCGGCGTATTTGGCGTTGTTGATGATCCAGATCATGCGGGGGAAGGGGTCGCCGTGAGTCTGGTGGACGATGGCGGCGCCCGTCTCTTTGATCTTGGTGATGTCCATACCGAGCACGTCAAACGTCCAACCCGGGGCACCGTCGCCGCCTGAGAAGCGCGACCAGACGTCCTGGTGCGGATCGATGAACAGGTTCAGGCCATGCTCCCCGGCCTTTTTCACCACCTGGTAGAGGTAATCGAGGTATTCCTCGTCGTACTTGCCGGGGCCCTCGTGCTCGATGGCTTCCCAGGTGACCAGGAAGCGGATGAAGTTCACTCCCCAGGCTTTGAGGCGGGCGTAATGCTCGTCGGCTTCTTCCAGAGGGAAGGGACGGCCGACGAAGCTGACATTTTTGGTGTCGAAAAAGCCCTCAGAGCGATAAGTCGCTCCGTCTGGTTTGACCGGTACCTTCGAGCTGCCGCTCAGGTTCACCCCGCGTAGCAGCAGGGTGCGGCCGATTTCATCAACGAACCAGGGTCCCCTTGTTTTGATCATTTGGTTTTCACCGCGATTTTTTTGTTGTTCCGGGTGACCAGCCACGCGATCAACGCGCTAAGGCCGGTCAGGACCAGCCCGATGGCACAGATCATCAGCACTTCGATGAGGCTGAGCATCCCCAGGAACTCGAACAGGTAATTCGGTAACGTCCAGGTGAGGAGAACGCCGTTCAACACGAAGGAAAGCACAGCCGGGAGCCCATTGATGAACGCGGTCGTCAGCACCAGACCGAGGGTCATGTGCGCGGCCTGCCCCGGAGACATCCTGAAGTAGCGGCGGTCGAGGAAGATGCACAACCAGGCAAACGCCAGCGCGACAGCCGATGTGATGGCGATGTACATGATCAACTCGGTTTCGCTGGACACAGAAGAGAGCGAGTACGTTTTATGATCGAGGAGACCGTAGCGATAATTGAACAGGAACGCAAAAACCAATCCAGAAACGATCCAGGAGACAGCACCCTTCTTGATATTTTTGATAAGCCAAAAGACAACCAATGCCAGAAAAACCGCCGCGATCAGCGCGCGCGGGATGCGTTCGGTGAGTTCCTTGTTCTGGCGTAGTTGTGTCAAAACAGCCTGATACCGGCTTACGTCCGATCCGCCGGGGAGTTGCGAGGCTTCGAGGGGTTTGCCGATCCCTTTGGCGTAAGCGGTGAGCAGGTTGGTTTGCTGGATTTCGACCGCAGCGGGAAGCGCATCGACCACGGATTGGTCGAGTACGAGCATGTCAATCAACACCTCGCCCTGGGTGGAGGCCGGCAGGTTGGCGCCGAGCAGGGCTGCCACGGTTGGCGCCACGTCCACCTGGTTCATATCACCGTACTCTCCGGGTACCACGGCGGCACCGGCGATGACAAAGGGTTCGACTAGTGTGACGGGATCCTGACCGCCGTGGCCACCGGCATCGATCTGACCGTGGTCACTGAGGACAATGATGGTATCCTGCGAAAGGTCCAGGGTTGCGACGATCTGGGCAAGCAGACTGTCGCTGCGTTTGGCTGCGTCCAGCCAGGCTTGCGAGGCGGCGCCGCCTTCGTGGTGACCGGCGTAATCGACCTGGTCGAGGTGGATCAACACCAGTTGGGAATTGTTTTCCTGCAGCCAGGGCAGGGCAGCAGCGACGACTTCTTCATCAGCACTCCTGTCTTCACCGGGGGTATAAAATTTGTAATCGACGTCCGCCTGCGGGACCAATTCTTCAAACCAGTAATAGCCCGAAAGTGCCGTCTTGAAACCGGCACGGTGGGTGGCCGAGAAAATGTTATCCTGCGTGTACGTGGGGATCTCGCCGTAGTCCAGGTTGAAGACCGGACCATCGTTCAGGTATGGCCAGGCGCCGATGAGGAGGGTATTGTATCCGGGTTCTGAGTACGAGGGCGCCTGGCTGTGCATTTCAGCCGAAGCGCCTTGCTCGCGCAATTTGGCCAGGGTGGGCATCACGTCTGTTTTAAGTGAGGTGTCGTAGCGCAGCGCGTCGATGAGCACGATCACCACACGCCGGGTCGAAGCTTTGCCGAGAGCGGCACCGGGGGTTGGTACTGAATCTTTCAGCGGCGAGCGGTACGAATAATTGGAGGCGATCATACCGGTCACCCAAAAATAGCATCCGGCAGCAATCACTGCACAGAGAAAAATTTTTATCAGGTTGGGAAGGAATTTTTTCATGTCGGGTCCTTATGATGGGGATCAACGGAGTTTAAATTTTATCAGGATACTCCAAATTGGACGACCCAATTCGGAGTATCCTGATTAATTTCCGTTTTCATTGAACGAAGATTAGATTTTTTCCATCGTGCGGCTGGCTTTGATATCGATTCCTGTACCGAGCACATCACGGATGACCACCTGATCCACCTTGACCGGCGTCTTAACCTCTACGGTCCGCAGCACTTTCAGCAGCTCGGGGATGCGCGGTTTGGGGAAGGGCGCCGAGGTATGGACGGGCATGAGCGGGTGCATGCCGCCGCTGACGCGCACCGAACTGGCCACCATGCGGCGCGGATCGGTTAATTCCTGCCTGGCGTACTCGTGACCGCGTTTGCAGCCGTTGATCACCGAAACGACCGTCTCACCGTCACGGGTTACTTCGAGGGTGCAGCCCTTGGGGCAGGTGGTGCAGATCACTTTTTCCATCGTTGTAGGCATATTCTTCTACCTTTCCACCACGGCCACCTTGAGTTCAGGCGCGGCCTTGACCACATCCAGCAGGTCCTGTTTGAGGTTGATGGTTACCATTTCACCGGGGCGGGCATAGGGTTCGCCGCGGCGGGTGATCAGGTTGTCGCCGCTGCGT
>CAYWCH010000028.1:0-2416 GCA_964456715.1 uncultured Anaerolinea sp.
GGATCAGTTCCGTGCCAAAACGAGGTTATTCTAGGCTTTCTCCAGTTTTTTGGCGCTTTCGAGCAATTTCTCCACTTGATATTCTGAATTCTTATCCGCTTTTTGCAGGCTGCGAACGATCTCGTGGCAGCCGATTATGGTTTCGAGAGCTTGGTTTTCGGTGGCCCGCGGATCGGAACGGGCCTGCAGTAACGCGGCTGTCGTCATCCACCACAGCAGGGAGTCGAAAGCTTCGCGGTTGTACCACAGGATGCCCTCGAAGCGGTTACAGTGCAGGAAGGACTGGATATCAGGCAGCGAGAACCAGTCGGAAATGATTTCAGACGTGGTTTGACGGGAAGCGGTCTCGTACCAGTCAGGGCGGGCGGTGATGAGTTTCAGCGCTTGGACTGCGCGGACTGCTTCCGAACTGTCGATCCCCATGCCGGTTAGAACTTCATTCAATACCTTGTAGAACTGCCATTCCTCTGCCCTGGCCTGCGAAAGCATATCGTCAGGGTCGGTGTGATTCAGACTGCCGATCTGACCGATGAATGCCCAAACGACCAAAGCACAGAAATTCGGGCGCGAAAGACCTTTTTCAACATACTCCAGCGCCGTTCTGGCCTTTTTGAGGGAAGACACGGCCGGTTGGCTGCTCATGCAGGGCAGGTCAAGCACCGCGTTGAATCGACGCTGGAAGCCGGCGATGACCGACTCGCGTTCAGCGATGGTGCCCAGGCTCTTTTCGATACCGTTGAGCAGGGCTGAGAATTTGGCGGAGGCTTCTTTCAACACAGGAGCAGGCAGCGCAGTCCGGATGCCGGCCAGGTATTCAAAGTAGCCGGAATTGGCAATCTCGCGGAATGGCTGCAGTACAGGCTGAATGAAGAGTTCCTGCAGCGCGATCTCAACATCTGGCACGCCGCGTTCGCCAAGGAACTCGACCAAGCGACCATAATCATGATTGGCATCGGCAGTGACAATTTGGAATCCGTGGAAGACGTGGTATTCATATCCGTTCAGGTGGATGTGAAAACCCTGCTCCTGCAGTTGTTTGACCGGACGGATGAACTGCAGCCCGGTGGAATAATCGCGAAAAGTGATAAACGCCTTGCTGCTGCGGGGCAATCCGAGTGCGTGTGCGAGATCGATGCGGCCGGTACGCCGTCCCTTGCCGGTGCCCGTCAGACGCGCCAGGGAGGTCTTGACCCAGCCATCGGCTTCGGTGAAACCATTGTTATAGAAGACTAGGTTATGCTCGCCACCCATCCCATTGCTGTAGGCATAGACGTTGTCGTTGGATTGACCGTTGTTTGTGAAACCGTACAGCCAGAAGTTCTCCACCCCGGAGAATTGATTGCGTCTTTGCAGCAGTGGGAAGATCTCGCGGCGGTGGCGCTCGACCAGGTTCTGATCGACCTTCTCATCCAGGTAAGCGCGGCGATATTCCATGCCGTATTTTTCGGTAAACCCTTCGATCTGGCCATGACCGAGCATGGGCAGGCCGGGGAAAGTGGCCATGAGGGTGCAGACGCCGAAGTATTTATCGCCGTTGCCGAACTGATCGATGGCGGTCTTCTCATCCGGGTTGTTCATGAAATTAACGTAGCGTTTGAGGATCTCAGGTTCAAATTCGAGGGTGTTTTTAAGCAACTGCTTGTAACCCGCGTTGTTTTCATCGCGCAGCATGTGCATGAAGGCGCTGTTGTAAACACGGTGCATGCCCAGGGTGCGGACGAAATATCCCTCCATCATCCAGAAGGCTTCGGCCAGGAGCAGTGTATCCGGGGCTTCAATGGCGATGCGGTCAACCACGTTACGCCAGAACTCCTCGGGCATGGCAGATTCGAACTGCTCGTGGGTGAGGGCATGTTCCGAACGCGAGGGGATGGCGCCGCCCTGACCGGGTTCGGGAAACCACAGGCGCTTGACCTGCTTCTTGGCCAGGGTCATGGCCGCGTCGAAGCGGATGATAGGGAATTTCCGCGCCACCGACAATATCGTCTGATAGACCTGCTCGCGTACCTCGGCTTTCAGGTAATCGAGCTGGGCGGTGTCATTCCACGGCATGGAGGTGCCGTCATTGCCATGATAGATGTAATGCGTCCTCCCACTGGAGCGGTCGATGCGACGGAAGACGACTGCTGCGTCGGTCTTGTCAAAGTAATGGTCTTCGATTTGGATGACCACGCCGGGATCGTTTGAAAGATCGGGGCCATTAAATGTGTACGAAGGATACGGACAGCGATCCAGGCTGAGGAACCATTCGGGGCGGTGGACCACCCAATCCGAGTCAATGCCCATGTGGTTGGGAACCATGTCGCTGGCGAGGCGGATGCCGTGGCGCCAGGCCAGGTCGCGCAGACCGGCATAAGCTTCATCACCGCCAAGGTCGGACGCGATCGAATAGGACGACAACGAGTAAGCCGAGGCG
>CAYWCH010000028.1:2426-8455 GCA_964456715.1 uncultured Anaerolinea sp.
GATGGCTTCCGGGTTGCCGCAAAGCTGTTTGATCTTCGCCGAAGCCCGGCTGCGCTCCCAAAGACCGATCAGCCATAACCCGGTCACGCCGGCCTGGGCCAGGAACGCCAACTCGGCTTCGGGGATCTGATCAAGGCGGGTAATGGAGCGCTGATACTTCTTGCTCAACTGGTCGAGCCAAACGTAGGTGTTCTTGGCGATCAGAACCAGCCCCGGCATCCACTCGCGGTCAGGGCTGAAGGCCACCTTATCCGCGGCGGCACCGCCCATGGCCAGCAGGGATGCCTGGTCGTAGACGGGAATGGGAATCGGACCCGGTCCGCCAAAGGTGAGTTTGTCCTCCTCCTTGATCAGGTCAAGGCCGGTGAGGATGCGATAGAGATACTCGCCCAGGAAACTGGCCCAGTGCTCACGGATGTACTCGAGCTGTCCGGTGAGCGAGTGGGGCACTGCGCGGGCCGGGCTGAGTAACAGGTCTACCAACGGCTGGCTTTGCGGTCCGAAGCCGGGCAGCTTTTCAAAACAAGTTTTCAACTCATCGTACACGCGATGAAAAGCGCGATTCTGATCGAGCAGAGGGCTCTCGAAGAATTCGGCTGTCTGGTCCAGGGCGGGGTTGTGGATGGTGACGCAGTAGATCAGCAATTCTTCCAGGATCAGCAGGCGGTTGGGTGTGCCCTTGGTGCTGCCCATGAGATAATCCTCGCTGGTCATCTTCCTGTTGTAAACGGCGAGGGGAGGGAACTCCTTGAGGAAGAGCGAAAGAACTTCGTCAGTGGCAGCCTTGCCCAGGTTGGCGTTCAGGGTGGACAGGGCATTTTCGATGGCTTTTGGGTCCACCTGCTGCCGATAGAGGAAAAGCACGTAATGGAAGATCTCATCGATCAGACCAAGCGCGTTTACCTGGCCGGCTTTCAAGGCGAGTTCAGGATAATGCAGCAGGTCACGCTGCTGATTGACCCGGGTAACAAATTGCCTCACTGCGTAGAGGTCGGCGAAAAGCACATTCCCGTCCAGAGCGAAAAGAGTCTGGTCGAATTGATATTTGTCACGGACCTGGCGAGAGATATGGAATTCCATACGGTACTCCCTGGTTATGAGATCGCGGTTGTATGAATTATATACTTGAAACCGGGGTGTGACAGCTAAAGAAGGTTCTTGTGCGCGTAGAAAATGCCGGGTTCACCAGAAAGAGAGACCTGGACGATCTGATCTCCTTTTTCGAGCAACCCATTCAGTGTTGCTTGTGTCTTTTCCGGCGTCCAACGGAATACCGAATTGGCTACTTTTAATGAAGAAAGGCCAACCGAAGCCAGGTACTTAAGGAAAATATGCTGCCGTGCCTGATTTTCGGTGATGAAACGGGCTTTTTCGACAATTTCAGGGTAGTAGCGGTGCGCCAGCTCGTAAACGAAGGCATAACGCCAGCGCCCGGCCTCGGCAATGGAGACGGGCAGGACGCGCATATCCGATTGGAGTTGGTCCAGGGCGCGGTTGAAGCCGGAATCCGAGGAACGGCGGGTGAGGCGGGCGGCCTTGCGCAGTGCAATGGTATCCAGCGGACCTTCCTTGAGAATCGCTTCAAACACCAACTTGGATTCAAGCGGGAGGGTGCCGCTGCGGTACTGCTCCTCGAAGTCTTCCTCAGGCGATCCGAAGTTGGGGGTGAGAGCGTAGAAATATGGTGCGGTTTCGAGGGAAATGAAGGTATTGGTATGTTTGACCACGCGGGCGTAATACCAGACTTTCTTGTCGAGCATGCGGTCCTTCCACTCCCACGAGATGTTGCCGGGGTCGTCGTGTTCGTCGGGAACGGGGCGGTTGCCGGCCACGGCAGTCCAGAGCGAGGGGAGTTCCACACCCTTCTTGGGCCAGAAGAAGATGAATCCGCGCTGATTGACGTACTCGATGGCTTGTTTGACGTCCTTGAGACGTTTGCCGGGTGTGTACCTGTAAATATGAGCCCGGTAATCCTGTAGTTGCTTTTGCGTGATCTCGACCATAAGGGAGATTTTACCACGACTTGAAAATGTGTTCTAGAAAATTTTTAGAGGATATTTACGCTGGAAGCCGATATTTTTGAATATGAGGAAATATTGGATGCTATAATGGGCCTGGTAAATAATTGATTATAAAAATGTAATATTATCACAACGGATGGCAGAACGAGGAGGAAAACAATGAAGAAGCTTTATTTATCATTAGTAACGATTATTTTTATCAGTTCATTCTTGCTCAGTAGCTGCAACGCAACTTCTGTAGATACAACACCTGCAGTTGCATCGCCAACAGCAGCGTCAACAACAATTGAACTTCAAGCAACAGCAACCATGACGACGGAACCCACCCCTGAACCCATCGCATGCACGATTGCTTTCGATACAGACCGTGATGGAAACCGCGAGGTCTATTCAATGGATTCCGACGGGAATAATTTGATAAACCTTACGATGAATGAGGGGAACGACTCTGATCCAGCCTGGTCTTCGGATGGAAAGCAAATCGTCTTTGTTTCTGACAGAAATAACGATTCGGCCGGTGGACGATTTCTTTACATTATGGACGCGGATGGAAACAATGTTCGCCAGTTGACCCAGGAAAATGACAGTCAAACCCCCGATTGGTCGAATGACGGCAAGGTGATCACCTATTCATCGAATGGCGACATCTATCTTATCAAAGCCGATGGGAGTGCCGAGTCGATCAATCTGACAAACAGCCCTGAGCTGGATATGACCCCGGTTTTTTCGCCGGATGGGAATCAGATTGCCTGGCTTTCGGGAACGGAAGGCAGTTTGAATATTTTCATCATGAATACTGATGGAAGCAACGTCCGGCAGATCACCGATAATGGAAAAGCGAATGATGTCGCCTGGACGATCCAAGGACAAATTTACACTCACTATGATAGCCCGGATGGGAATTGTTTTAACTGTCTAATGAATAGTGATGGATCGAATGTCAGTGATGCCGGTGGAAAGGGTGAGATCCAGAAATACATCCCATACTTCACATTGGAAGGGTATCGTGTCGAGCTTGTTGCCGGTAACATGCTCTCCAACGACAATGAAATTTACCTGGTTGGCGACGTCTACCCGGATATCTTCAAGAACATCACCAATAATCCGGCAGACGATTACAACCCAGATTGGCCAACCAATTGCGGCCCATATTATGGCGCTGCGGCCATCGAAATGGATGCAAGTCAGGATACTCAAATCTCTGATGAAATTGTCATTGGCTATACAGGCGATCGGGATGATTTCGATGAAGCAAACCGGCAGAAAGCATGCAACGAACTGGGGATTGAGTGCAGAGAGGGCGCAGACATCACCGAATTGATCGATCAAGGTGTGGACGTGATCGTATACTTCTCAAACCGGTGGAATGTTCTCGGAGATTCGATGAAGATTCATGATGCTGCCGTGCAGCGAATTCCTGTTGTGGTGGTAAATGCAGAATCCAGCGAGACACTTGAACCCGGGGTTTACAATCTCTCCATTGATTCAGTCGCAACAAACATGATGTTGGATTGGATGTTCACGGAGATGGATGGTAATGGAGATTTCGCATATTTTAATGTTGGACATAGCAATTTCCACCAGGAGTTGCTTGATGGAATACTGGAAAAGTATCCCGGTATTCGCGCCACGGCAATTCCTGCTGAGTACGATGGTCTGGCATTGAGTGATGAAGCAATCAAGACGCTAATCAACTCCAATCCCGAATTAGGAGCAATTTGGGCTGATGAGTTTGTGCCCAATCTATTTTGGGCGCTATCTGGAATGGAAACTGACCATCTTCCGACCATTCCTTGTGAGGCCAAGCAAGAGATTTGGGAGGCCTGGAAGGGTGGTATTGACAGCGGATCTCCATTGAAATGCGTTTCCATCGTCTCTCCAGGTGGTTTTGGTTATGAAGGTATTTATGTAGCATACTATCTGGCATCGGGGCTGCAGATCAACCCGGATAAATTGGGGGGATTTTATGGCAATACTTTGCAGTACGATTTCCCAATGGTTACCAACGATAATCTTAACGATTGGATGAACAAGTCGGATGGTTTTGACTTACGAGGGAGCTCGTATGAATTACCTGCAAAATCGCCGGACGAAATCAAGGCTGCCTGGTTCGAATAAAACATGTAGTCGTGAATGGTGGTTTAATCAAAAAGGCATTTCAGTAAATCTGAAATGCCTTTCCATTTGTATATGAATTCCTCAAATGGCTTGGAGAATGTGCGTGATGATGTTCGAGCCGCTGCCGCCGATGTTCTGCGCCATGCCATAACGGGGATTTTCAACCTGCGTGCCGCTGGCTTCACCGCGTAACTGCTGCACCACCTCGACGATCTGGTACATCCCGGTGGCACCGACTGGATGCCCACGTGCCTTCAATCCGCCGCGGGTGGCAATGGGGATCTTACCGTCGGGGAGGATGGCACCGTCATTGGCCAGGGCAGGACCTTTGCCGCGTTCGGCGAATCCGTTGGCTTCCAGGGAGAGAGCTGCCATGATGGAAAAAGCGTCGTGCAGCTCGAAAACATCGATATCGTCCGGACCGATGCCGGCCTGTTCGTAGGCTTTTTTGCCTGAAAGTTCGGCAGCCTTCAGCCACAGTGGATCGAAGCGCTGATCGATGGCGATACTGTCGGTGGCGGCAGATGAAGCAGCTACTTTGATGATTGGCACGACGGAGGTCGACTTTACCCATTCGAGCGGCACCAGCAACGCGGCAGCCGAACCGTCACCGATGGCGGATGCGTCCATCAAGTTGATGGGCTCGGCAACCATGCCGGCCTTGGCATAAATTTCGGGGGTAATGGGTTCTTGAAACCGGGCGTATGGGTTGTGAACGGCGTTGGCGTGGGCATTGATTGAGAAAGCCGCGAAGTCTTCCTTTTTCCAACCATATTCATTCATGTAACGCCGCATGATGAGCGCGTTGAGGGCAACAAAAGATAATCCCTGGGCGGCTTCCCAATCGGCATCGGCAGCGGTGGCCAGTTCGGAGGTAATCTCAGCGGTCGGACTGTCGGTCATTTTTTCCACGCCAACTGCGAGCACACTGTCAATCTGACCGGAAGCCACGGCCATTACCGCGCTGCGGAAGCTGGCAGCACCTGAAGAACAGGCAGCTTCGAAGCGAAGTCCTTCGGCGAAGCGCATACCGATCCAATCCGCAATATAGGCGCCGAGATGCTGCTGCTTGTTGGCTGATCCCGACATCATGTTGCCGACATAAACGGCATCCACGCGGTCCACCCCGGAGTTTTGAAGCGCAGCCAAGGCAGCGTCACCGGCCAGCTCACGCAGTGATTTGTTCCATTGTTCTTCCACCCTGGTTTGTCCAATTCCGATAACTGCTACTTCGCGCATGATCCGTCCTTTCGGTTAACTCTCTAAATTATAAATTGAAAGACTATCAACTACTATCAAATACCTCGAGCAATGGTTTGGGGTTTATAATTCGGGAAACAACCTCATCGGAGAATCATTTGAAGAAAAAGATAACCCGTCTCATATTAATCGTTTTCACTCTTACGTTGATCCTGTCAGCCTGTGCTTCAGGAGCACAGGGCAATGGTAACAATTTTGAGGTGTCCACAGCCACTGCGACTCCGGGCAGCGCGCCTGCAAAGCTTTGGATCGACCCCGCGATTCCGGCAGCCCTGGCGGGAAAGCTGATGGCTCAGAGTGCCATTCAACCGGTTAAAGATCGCGAGGAAGCCAGTCTCTTTTTTGAACCTACTGCATCTAAAAGTATGGATGTTCAACAAGCCGGCGCGGTTACCTGGGTGTACGCGCTTGAGGCGCCATTCCCAACCGTGACTGATCAGGTGAGCTCGGCTCAATTGCAGGGCTTTTGGAAAGGTGAGGATGGCAGCGATCTGCCATTTACGATGATCGAAGTCAGCAACGAGACCAAGGCTGTTTTTGAAAAGCTATGGGGCAGCGCCGCTGAAGGCAGGGTCAGTGTGGTGGATGAAGCTCAATTCACTACCAATAATTTCACCCAACTGCAAACCT
>CAYWCH010000028.1:8465-15305 GCA_964456715.1 uncultured Anaerolinea sp.
ATCAGATCAGCCCGCGCTGGAAGGTGATCAAGATCGATGGGATCAGCCCGCTGAATAAACCGATGGATGTAACCAACTATGGACTGACTGTTTATTTCAGCATGACCGCGAAAAATGGCGAACCAGCGATAAAACAGGATGGTTTGAGTTTGTTGCAGAAATTGCCTGCCGCTAACCGGGATGAATCCAAAATGACTGTGTTAATGATGACCGGGACCACCGCCATGGTGCGAGCCACGGCTTACAAGATGGAGCTCAAAGGGCTTGAATACCCGATCGTGAAGGTGAAGGATTGGTTCACCAATGCCGACCTGATCCATGTGAGCAATGAGATCTCGTTCAATCCCGATTGCCCATACCCCGATCCCTACCAGGCAGGGCTGCGATTTTGCTCGAATCCCAAATATATCCAGACGCTGCGGGCTCTGGGTGTGAATGTGGTCGAGTTGACCGGGAACCACGTCAATGACTACGGTCCGGAGTTATTTGTGGAGACGATCAAAATATACGAAGAGTTGGGTTGGAACTATTACGGCGGCGGCATCAATGATGAAGCAGCACGTCAACCGATCAAGCTCGAGGTCAATGGCAACAAGATCGCATTCATCGGCTGTAACACCGAAGGGCCAAGCCAGGCCTGGGCGCTGACCGACCGGGCCGGAGCTGCTACATGCGATATGCCCTATTTCACCGATCAAATCAAAGCGCTGAAATCGGAAGGTTATGTGGTGGTCGCGACCTTTCAGACCGCTGAGGTCTACACCAATTACACCTACCAGGGGTACGTGGCTGAAGCCTTCGATGAATCCGCCCTGGCCGGCGCAGACATCGTCAGCGGATCGCAGTCACATACACCGATGAGCTTCCATTTCGTAGGCAACAGCCTGGAACATTACGGTCTGGGCAATTTCCTGTTCGACAACATGACCTACGAAATCATCGGTGAAAAGATTCGACGCGAGTTCATTGACCGCCATATTATTTATGATGGACAATACATCAATACCGAGTTGCTGACCGCCATCCTGGTGGATTGGTCACAGCCCAACCCGATGACCGAGCAGGAACGGGAAGATTTTTTGACCGATATGCTGAAAAACGGCGATTGGAAGTGAGGAAAGATGAAAATCATTGACGTGACATTGGATATAACCCCAAACATCCCTGTTTGGCCGGGACAGGAGAAGGTGACGCTCGAACGTCATCAAAAGATCGAAGAAGGTGCCCATGCCAATGTGTCGTATTTCGGTGCGAGTGTCCATACCGGTACGCATGTGGATGCTCCGTATCATTTCCTGCCCGAGGGTAATACCGTGGAGAATCTGCCTCTGGATGTCCTTGTGGGAGCCGTCCAGGTGGTGCAAATCCCGAGCAACGCGCTGGTGATCAACCGCGATGTGATCGACTCTCTGAAAATCGAACCAGTTGTCGAGCGAATTCTGTTTAAAACGACCAACTCCGATTTCTGGAGGCGCCCGGAGGACCCGTTCAACCAACATTTCATCGGCGTGGATGAAAGCGGTGCCCATGCGTTGGTGGAACGTAAGATTAAACTGGTTGGCATCGATTATCTTTCGGTGTCACCGTTCAAGAAGAGTGCGCCAACTCACGACGCTTTACTTGGAGCTGGAGTGGTCATCATCGAGGGATTGAACCTGACCAGCGTCAGTGTTGGCAAGTACATGCTCTATTGCCTGCCGCTAAAGCTGAAAGGCGCTGACGGAGCTCCAGCCCGGGTTATTCTTGTGGAGAGTTGAGCAAATTACGAATTTTGTTTTTATGATAGGATTTAACGAGAAAGACATATCATTCTCGAATGAGAGGGTTTATGATCGATCTGCCGGATTCTGAGATTCTATCGAATTGCTTGGACACCAGCTTTTGGACGTGGTCAGCACAGGCACACGTCGCGCCAATCGCAGTCAAGAACGCCAAAGGTGTTTACTTTTGGGATGTCAATGGGAAGCGTTATCTTGATCTGAACTCCATGACCATGTGCGTCAACATTGGTCACGGAGACGAGCGCGTGATCCAGGCGATTGCCGATCAGGCGCGTGAACTGCCATACGCCGCGCCGGGAATGGCAACCAAACCCCGGGCAGCACTCGGTAAATTGCTGAAGGAAATCGTTCCCGAAGGATTAACGAAATTTCTTTATACACTGGGCGGGGCAGACGCGAATGAGAACGCCATCAAGTTGGCGAGAGCCTATACCGGCAAACACAAGATCCTAGCGCGTTATCGTTCCTATCACGGCGCGTCTTATGGAGCCATCGCAGCCACAGGCGATCCGCGGCGTCAGATGTGGGAACCGACGGTGATGCCCGGTGTGGTGCATTTCCTCGATCCGTACCGCTACCGTTCCACCTTCCACCGCACCAATCCGGACATCAGCGAAACCGAGTTCACCCGGGATTACCTCAACCATCTGGAAGAGATCATCCAGTATGAAGGGCCGGATACCATCGCAGCCATCCTCATAGAATCGGTGACCGGCACCAATGGCATCATCATCCCTCCAGAGGGTTACCTGCAGGGGGTGCGCAAACTCTGTGACAAGTACAAGATCGTCTACATTGCCGATGAGGTGATGAGCGGATTCGGACGAACCGGTGAATGGTTCGCAGTGGACCACTGGGGAGTCAAGCCCGACATCATGACCATGGCCAAGGGGTTGACCTCAGCGTACGCGCCGCTGGGGTGTGTGGCCATGAGACCTGAAATTGCGGCAACATTCAATGAAAAAGCATTCGAGGGTGGGTTGACTTTCAATGCTCATCCCATCTCACTGGCAGCGGCCATCGCGGTCATCCAGGCTATGCAGCAGGATAACATGGTTGGAAAAGCCATGGAAACCGGCAGGGTGATGAGCGAGATGCTCGAAGAGCTCGTGGAAAGGCATCCCTCGGTGGGTGAAGTACGTTCGATTGGTCTGTTTGGTGTGATCGAACTGGTGACCAATCGCGGAACCAAAGAACCGGCTGCGCCATTTGGCAAGAATAGCCCGGAGATGGTTGCTTTGCGGAAATATCTGTTGGAGAAGGGTGTTTTTGTCTACACTCACTGGCACACAGTTTTGCTGATCCCGCCGCTGATCATTACCCCCGCGGAACTGGCCGAAGGCTTTTCGGTGATCGACCAGGCGTTGGAGATCACGGATAAGAAAGTCATGAATTAATCGTATTGGAGAAGAAATGGCACAGAATGAAAAAGTGATCGTTATCGGTGGGGGTCCGGCCGGGATGTCGGCAGCATTATACGCAGCCAGGGCTGAACTTCAACCGTTGATCCTGACCGGATTGGAATTGGGCGGCCAGGTGGCTTTGACCAACACCATTGAAAACTATCCCGGCTTTCCGGATGGGGTGGGCGGATCGGAATTAGGCGAGCTGTTCCAAAAGCAGGCTGAAAAGTTCGGCGCACGGGTGGAATACGATTCCGCCACAGAGGTGAACCTTTCTGTTCGTCCGTTCGTGGTGAAAACCTACAGCAAAGAGTACACTGCCGAAGCATTGATCCTGGCAACAGGAGCCAGCTCGGTGCATTTGAACGTGCCTGGCGAAAGTGAACTCACCGGCAAGGGTGTCTCGTATTGTGCCACATGCGATGGCTGGTTCTTCAAGGAAAAGAACGTGGTGGTGGTTGGGGGCGGTGACAGCGCGCTTGAAGAGGCCCTTTTCCTGACACGGTTTGCTTCCAAGGTATCAGTGGTTCACCGGCGCAACGAGTTCCGGGCTGGGGCACTGCTGCAGAAGCGTGTGATGCAAAACGAGAAGATCGAGGTGATCTTTGATTCCGTCGTTGAAAAGATCCTGGGAACGGATAAGGTCGAAGGCGTTTTACTGAAGAACGTAAAGACGAACGAAACCAGAGAGTATCAGACCGACGGCGTGTTCGTATTCATTGGCCATACACCAAACACCGCCTTGTATAAGGGACAACTGGAAATGGATGAAAAAGGATTCCTCAAGCGGGATGAAAAGATGCAAACTTCCATTCCCGGGGTGTTCGTGGCCGGTGAGATCGCAGATTCGGAATATAAGCAGGTGGTCACTTCGGCGGGGATGGGGGCGGCCGCAGCCATTCAAGCGACCAGGTATCTTTCGAATAAGAGTTAAGAAAACAACCGCGGCTTCAAAGGCCGCGGTTGTTGTTTCATGAAAGTTTCTTTATGGAGCAGCAGTCGGCGAACTGGTCCCCGACCATCCGAAGACACGGGCTTCACTCGTGGCGCCGTTTGTTTCATAAATGGGGGTGCCATCACTGTTTGAACCTGCCTGGCGAGCCACAACCACCCACCATCGGAAGATGTGACTGATATTGTCGGTTGGTCTCAGGGTGACCGGAACGATGACCTTGGTGTCGGTGACATAAAGAACAACCCGACTGACGCCGTTCGAGGTGACATCCTCGATCGTTACCTGATAGTACTCATTCTCGCGCAGCGTTCCAACAGAAGACCACTGCAGGGTGATGGTATCCGTGGTGTTGGGGTATACGATGCCATCTTCTGGCAGCAGCAGGCTGGGAGCCGCGTAGGGTGGCGGTGTGGTGGGGGTGGGAGTGGGGCCTTCGGTTGGGAGGCGTGCACACAGTGGGATCTTGAGCTTTTGACCTGACCAAACGAAATCTGAGGTCAGCCCGTTGTATTCTTTGAGCGATTGGAGATCGACATTGTAATTCGCAGCGATCGAACTCAACGTGTCGTCTGCCTTGACTTCGTAGTCCATGGTCTGGCAGGCTTCACTGGTTGCCTGCTCTGCGCTAAGTGTGGCAGTTGGCAGTGAGGTGGGAGTGGGGGTCGGCTGCGGGATCATGAGCGTCTGCCCTTCGGTGAGGTTGCAGTTCACATCCAGACCGTTTAAGTCGATGATGCTCTGCACGGAGACGTCGTAATAAACGGCAATGCTGATACATTGGTCGTTCGCCTTGACCACGTAGGATGTTGGCGGAAGCAGCGTGTAGGTGGGCTCAAGTGTTGGTTCAGATGACGGCATGAGCGTGGCAGTGCTGGTGGGGGTAAGGGTCATGGTGGCTTCAGGCGTGGGTGAGGACACATGACCGGTCAGATTCAGGATCATGTATACCAGGCCAGCGCCAACCGCCAAAACCAGCAGGATCAACCCCAGTGCCGCCGGAAGGCTTAACTTAAGCTCAGGCAGTTTGGGGCTTTCCACCGGATTTTCTTTGACAGGTTTTGAAGTGACTGAGAAATTTCGTCCACAGACCAGGCAGCGGGTCGCATTTTCACTTAACCGGGTGCCGCAGGTCGGACAAACTTTCATCGTCGGATTGGTTTTTTCAGGGGTCATAGATTTTTCTCACTTGAATGCCGCATTATACCACAGCGGATTTTTTGACTTTGTGTCCTTCTCTTTCGGATTGGTTTATGTTATTCTTTCAACCTGATGATCAAATCAGGCTTGTATGTGCATATTCCATTTTGTACCCGCAGATGCGGTTATTGTGATTTTAACACATTTGCAGGGCAATCCCATTTAATTCAACAATACGTCAAGGCGCTTTGTCAAGAGGTGGGTTGGGTGGGGCAGAGGCACGCGGCCCAAACCACGATCGATTCCGTCTTCTTTGGTGGGGGTACACCCACCATGCTTAGCACTGAACAATTCGCAGCAATCATGGAGCAGATCCGTCGCAGCTTTATGGTGGATGAAGATAGTGAGATCACCACTGAAGCCAACCCAGGTACGGTTACTGCTCGATCGGTACAGGATCTGCACGAGATCGGTTTCAACCGAATCAGTTTTGGCATGCAGTCGGCTCATCCACGCGATTTAACGGTGCTTGACCGGCGCCACCAGTACAGGGATGTTTTGGATGCGGTTGCGTGGAGCAGAGACGCGGGTTTTGAGCACATCAATCTTGATCTGATCTTTGGAATCCCCGGACAGACCCTGGAGATGTGGCAGCAGAACCTGGACCTGGTCACGCAATTGCCGATCGATCATCTTTCTTTGTATTCGTTAATCCTGGAAGAGGGGACACCGCTTGAGCGCTGGTATCAACGCGGGTTGGTGGACCTGATCGACGATGACCTGACTGCCGATATGTACGAAACAGCCATGGATGTTTTGGCAGATCAGGGATTCTCCCAGTATGAGATCTCCAACTGGGCGAAGAAACGACCCGATGGACTCGATGCCCGCTGCAGGCATAATCTGAATACCTGGCGTTATCATCCGTATTTTGGGTTCGGCGCGGGTGCGTCCGGATTTATCGGAGGCACACGGACCATGAATGTCAGTCAGATCCCTGAGTATTTGCAAAAACTCGCGGAACCATCGGGTAAGTGGCCGGCTGCTGAAGCCGTGGAACGGTTATCTAAATGGGAAGAGATGCAAGAGTGGATGATGGTCGGCCTCAGGAAGGTGGAGGAGGGGGTCAGCAAAACCGATTTCATGAGCCGCTTTGCCCTGCCCATGGAGGCAGTATTTGAAGGGCAGCTCGAAAAACTAAAAAACCAGGGATTATTGGAAGATACGGGGAGTTCAATACGGTTGACCAGGCGGGGGATCCTGCTCGGTAACAGGGTTTTCGCTGAATTTGTCGGAAACG
Source organism: uncultured Anaerolinea sp. (assembly GCA_964456715.1). GTDB lineage: Bacteria > Chloroflexota > Anaerolineae > Anaerolineales > Anaerolineaceae > UBA6107. The sequence goes on from CAYWCH010000028.1 coordinate 15,042, forward strand.
AAAAACCACTGTTTCTTGATTGAGATCAATACACAAATACCTGCGTTCCCAATCCAATCGTACTCATTTGATCGGATTTAATTGCCGGCGTCAGCCATCGAAAGAGCCATTTCGCCTCATTCGTGCGCATATTGACGCAGCCATGGCTCATCTGTGAACCAAAATTGGTATGCCAGTAGGTACCGTGGAAAGCCACGCCGTCCTTGGGCTCGGGCACATCCCCCCAACCATTTTTGGGATCAAAGAAGGAGACCCAGGGTACGC
>CAYWCH010000029.1:0-10504 GCA_964456715.1 uncultured Anaerolinea sp.
CGGCTACCTTACGGGCGCCATAAAGCAGCCAGCGCTTGTAGCCATCGCCGCCTTCGAGGGCAGAAGCAGCAGCCGCGGCATCAACGACCACCTGCCTGGCAGCCTCACGCAGCGAAGCCATGTCGGTGCTTTCGGTCTTGATGGAATCTGCTCTGGCTTCTTTGAATGTCATCTCAGACATTTCACTCATGATCTCGTCCACCAGCTTGCCAAACCCGCTGCCGTCTTTCCTGACCGCGGTATCCTGCACGATTTTCATCGATGTGAAGACTTCCTGGATAAAATCCAAGGCGCTGCCGCTGGCAGTGGCCACATATTCCGCGGCGTAACTGGGAGCGTTCAACAAAGCCTTCCATTGTTCCGGGGTTATCTGATCTTTAATACCCATGACAATCCTCCTCCATAAAATCATTCTAATCTAGAAATATTATAGTATTAATGGACTTCATTCTTGCACAGGATGGTAATCGTTAAGAGAACCGTACGAATCAAGAACCCTTCATGAGGCAATGGCGTATAATCGCTAAATAATCAATTTTTGATTCATCTACCACCTGATCAACCGAGGACAGATATGCCGCAAACAACCTGGAAACCCGTTACAGGTAACCTGCTCACCCGCTGGACCAGCCAAGTGAACCCTGAATGTCCGTTACCCGAATACCCCCGCCCTCAAATGGCGCGCGAACATTGGCTGAACCTGAACGGGTTGTGGGATTACACCATCACCGATCACTCAGCGACCACCATCGACCATTGGGATGGGCAAATCCTCGTCCCCTTCGCCATCGAGTCCGCCCTCTCCGGGGTGAAGAAACCTTTGCTGCCGTCACAGCAGTTGTGGTATCGCCGTGCTTTTTCCATTCCGCGCGCCTGGTCCGGCAGCCGGATTCTGCTTCACTTCGGCGCCGTGGACTTTGAAGCCGAGGTCTGGGTGAACGAAACACTGATCGGTAGTCACCGTGGCGGATACCTGCCCTTCACCTTTGATATCACCGGCGCGTTAAAGCCCGGTGAGAACAGGCTCACTGTTTCCGTTTGGGACCCCACTGACGCGGAACAGCAGGAACGCGGCAAGCAATTGCTCAAGCCTTATGGCATCTGGTACACCGCCGTTTCGGGTATCTGGCAGACCGTCTGGCTCGAACCGGTACCGGAAGTGAGCATTGACAGCCTCAAGCTCACCCCGGATATCGACCGTGCGCTTCTGACGGTGGAAACCCGGCTCTCCACCCCCGCCACCGACATGATGGTGCGAGTGACCGCACTGGATGGCAAAAAAGTTATCGCCAGCGCGGAAGCCCCTGCGGCGCAAGAAATCGATCTACCCATTCCATCTCCGCACCTCTGGAACACGGACGATCCTTTCCTGTACACGTTGAAAGTGAGCCTGGTCAACAGCAGCCGTGAGGTGGATGAGGTGGAAAGCTACTTTGCCATGCGCAAGTTCAGCCTTGTAACCGACGCTCATAGTCACAAGCGCATTGCCCTGAACGACCATCCGCTCTTCCTCTACGGTCCGCTCGACCAGGGTTACTTCCCGGATGGGCTATACACCCCACCCACCGAAGAAGCCATGCTTTATGATATCGAGCACACCAAAAAGCTCGGCTGCAATTTCATCCGCAAGCACATCAAGGTGGAGCCGCTGCGCTGGTATTACGCCTGCGATCGCCTGGGAATGATCGTCTGGCAGGACATGCCCAACGGCGGCCGTGCCGTGGGCGACCTCACCTCAACGCTGGCCATGTGGGCTGGACTGCCGCGCTGCGACACCCTGTTTTTGAAGACATTCGGCCGGAACGAGAAACACGTCCGCGATCAATATCGCAAAGACCTGCAGGGCATGATCGACCACCTGTACAACATTCCCAGCATCTGCCTGTGGGTGGTCTTCAACGAAGGCTGGGGTCAGTTCCAGTCGCGCCAGATCAGCCAGTGGACGAAGACATACGACCCCACCCGCCTGGTGGACGCGACCAGCGGCTGGTTCGATCAAGGCGGCGGGGATTTCCTCAGCCGGCATCAGTACGTGCTCAAGCTGCGTAAACCCCTCAAACCTGATCATCGGGCCTTCATCCTTTCGGAGTTCGGCGGTTACAGCCAGATGGTATCAGGGCATAGCTGGAATGAAAATCAAAAATTCGGGTACAAATTTTTCGATTCAAAAGAAGCATTGACCGAAGCCTACGTGAACCTGCTGAATGACGAACTCAAACCGCTGATCACCAGGGGATGCACAGCCGCGGTCTACACCGAGACCACCGACGTGGAGATCGAGATCAACGGTTTCCTCACCTACGACCGCGCAGTGGAGAAGATGGACGCCGGAAGAGTTGCAGCGGTTCATAAATCGCTGATCGAATCCATGTAGAGTGAAGCCGGGAGTGCATCTCCCGGCTTCTGTTTTAGTTCTCCGCCCGGTACACCCTGATGGCAGCCTCCCCCGCGCGCGGACACTTGTATTCGCAGATGCCGCAGCCAATGCAGCGCTCACGCACCACGTGAGGCAGTTTGAGCGTGAAAGCGTAACCGTCGTCATCGATGGCGTCCCGTTCCTCCAGGATGATCGCCTTCTCGGGGAGCGGGCACATCTCCTCGCAGACGATGCAGGTGGTGCCGTCCGCCCAGGGAATGCAGCGGTTCTGGTCGATGAAAGCGTGGCCGATCACGGTGATCTGTTTTTGTTCCACCGTCTGCGGCGGAATGGCCTGCACCGGGCAGACACTGCCGCAATTGTTGCAGGTATAAAGACAATATCCCAGCCTGGGGACCACTACCGGCGTGAGAACTCCCACCCAACCGGATTCCGCGATCGAGGCCTGGAGCGCTCCGGTCGGGCAACTGCGCAGACACAAGCCGCAGCGCAGGCATTTCTCTAGCAGGTCGTCGTTCTCGGCACCCGGCGGCCGGAGCAAAAAACTGCCGCCTTTGTGTTTGTTGGTGTCCGTATCGATCACAGCCAACCCTGCCAAGGCTACCGCACCGGTGATGAGCAACTGACGCCGCCCGGGGTCATAAGGCATTTTCTCTTGCAGGTTCCAACCCGGCTTTAGTTCAACAGTGCTTTCAGGGCAGGCAGTGAAGCAATCCATGCACAGGGTGCACTCGCCCGCGTCCGAGGAATATCCTCGAACCGGGTCGATCGTGCCGGTGGGGCAGCTTTTAACACATTTGCCGCAGGAGATACACTCCGTTTTCACGCGGCGTTTAAAGAAGGCCAATTTGGAAATCAAACCAAGCAACCCACCCAGCGGGCAAAGATAGCGGCACCAGAACCGTTCGGCCAGCAGGTTGAGCAAGATCAGCACAGTGAACAACAACAGGGGCAGCCAGATAAACCGGATTCCCACAATCTGGGTTGGGAAGATCGCTGGACGCATCACGCCATCCAACCAGGTAAGCGGGTCGCTCATCCACGGGATCTGTGCCAGCGCGTGCTCTGTAGCGGTAAAAGCACCATTGAGCGCCGGAGCCACGCTGCCGGTGAGGGTGCGCACCCACAGTGTGATCGGGTCAAGGATCAGCAGCGAGAGGTTGCCAAAGATGGCTGCAATCAACAGCACGAGCAGTAGCAGATATTTCCCCCTCCGTAAACTCTCAGGGATTGCCGGCTTGTTGTTTTTCTTACTCCTGAATGGGAATAAATCCAACAGTGTGCCCACCGGGCAGATCCACCCGCACCAGGCCCGGCCCACCAGCAGCGTGAAAACAACCAGGATCAAACTCAGGAGCATCCCTGCGCTGAGCGTCCGGCTGGCGATCGTTTGGGTTATTGCCAGCAGCGGATCGATCACTGCGGGCAGCCGCAGCAATTTTACCCCCCATGTCAACCCGGCTGTGCTCAACCACAGCAACAGCCAGGCCAGCAGAAAGACAAGTTGAACGATTTTGCGGACCCTGCTCCAATTTACCGCTCTACGCGCCAAGGTCGATCTCCTGGATATTCAGGGTGGCCAGATCGCTTTTTCCCAGCCCGTATTTGGCACCGTAACGGACGTAGTCCAGATTCTCCGGCTTCATGTTGAAGAGTGTAGCCGCGTAACTATCTGCTGCAACGATATCCGTGGAGACGATCACGGTATCGAGCTTTTTGACGTCGTTCAAATCGCCCCCGGTCGGGCCGTTGTTCAGTAGGATTCGTACCGCGTCAACCACATTGAGCGTAGGCCGGATCTTGCCGGCCAGGTCGGTCAGGCATTTTCCGAAATTCCAGTGAACTGATTCACGGTATTCCATCAGCCCCATCAGATTTTTCATTGAAAGAGTCAGTCTTGACATGCCGTGGTGTTTGGCGATCGGTACGTTGATCAATGTATCCGCTTTGAAAACATCCTCGTAGATATCGATGCTGTCCAATCCCAGCGAATTTTCGATGGCGGTCTTTTTGAATTTAAACGACGACATCACCACCATCTCCCCGCCGTTCTGCTCCACCTGTTCGGCGATGCCGCTCACCTGGTAGGCATCTTCAGGAGTGCCCCCGAACGGATAATCCATCACCTGCACCTTGCCGGCGCCCGCTTCAAAACACAGTTTAACCAGCGTGCCCACCACCCAGGGATTGGTGGTGGCCGCATATTCGTAACCGTAATACGCCGTGCAGATGTTCGGCTTAATGATCACCCAGCCATCTTTTGGAATGAACCGCTGCAGCCCACCGATCGCCTGAATCGCCGCGCGGACCAGCGGCTCCGGTTCGGCATTACGAGCCACAGCCAGATCCGGGAAGCTCACCGGTGCGGCCGTTTGTTCCGGAGAAGATGTGCTGGTATCGATCACCTCTGTTGTGGCAGGCACCTCTGTTGTCGCGGTCATTTTTTGGCAGGCTTCAAGCAGTGGTACGGCTGCAGCAGCAGCGCTGCCAGCCAGCAAATACTTCAAGACCTTCCTGCGGCTCATCTTTTCCATCGCGTACTCCTTTACACAACCCCATCAGAATTAAAAAGATAATCCAGTCTACAATTTCCGATCCACTAAAGTCAATAGGGAAAACAAAAAGACCACCAGATTTCCCGGTGGTCCTTCAACTCAACAATTTTTCAAGAAGGATGGTAATCAAGTGCACTGACTTCAATTTCAGCAGTCCGCAGAAATTCCATAGCATTATCGTCGATCCGATAAGCTTCATTATAAATCAGGCGTGTAATGCCTGCGTTGATCAACGCTTTTGTGCAATTGATGCACGGAAAGTGAGTGACATAGCAAGTACTTCCGCGGGTCGAGACGCCGTGCAATGCTGCCTGGATGATGGCGTTCGTCTCCGCGTGAATGGTGCGGATGCAATGACCCTCAACCAAAAGGTGCCCCACCTCGTCACAGTGAGGCTGCCCGGCCGGCGAACCGTTGAACCCAGTGGTAAGGATGCGTTTCTCGAGCACCAGCACGCAACCCACAAAAGCCCGGTCACAGGTGCTACGTTCAGAGACCGCGTAAGCAATTTTCATGAAATATGAATCCCAGTCAGGCCGCATGGTGGTTTCTCCTTTCGCATAAGAATAGCATAGCCCATTTATCAACGCAACAGGGGCACCCTGTTGGATGTCCCTGTGTATGCAAAACCGTAGTTAATGACAATCTATTGATATTGTCGTTCGAGTGTTCGGAATGGATCCCATTGGTTGATGCGGTAAAGGTCGTCCTCCACCTGTTTTGGAGTCACTTTCTAGGTCAGCGGTTTGCGGCTGATCAAGGTAAGGGTGGATTGATAGAAAATTAAATGATGCGCAAAGAGTATATGCTTTGTGACGACACAACTTATGCTTTTAATGATTACCTGTAATACCAAACCAGTTCTCCTGTTAGCTTCCCCTCATCTACCCAGGTTTCTATAAAAATTCCAAAAGGGTTATTGACTTCTTAAATCAATCTGCTAAGATATATCCAGAGGGAGAAATGAGTATCTGTGACAATTCGCTACAACCGATGAATCCCGATTTAACAATGCAATGATCATGACATGCCGTCAGTAATTTACGGAGTCGGGTAAAGCCATTTCTTGGGGGAGTCATGGGATGATTTTCTTCTGATCCTTTTTTCGTTCTGCATACCCAAAGGAGGAGAATATGGCAGAAGGTCAAGAATTGGCATCGATTGATTTTCAATCAATGATTGGAGGGCCACTGGTCGCTGTTGTAAAAGCCCAGGCCCAATCAGCACAGACATCAGTGGATTTTATTAAGAGTGTTGGGTTCAACCCTTCCGACGCCAAAGAAAATCCCGGTAAACCGACGATGGTAACCTTTACATACGATAAACCCGTGGAGACAAAGGATGACAAGGGTGTGGTAACCATTGCACCGGTACCCTACAAACTTTCAGTCCCCATTCTTACGATGTTGCCCATTCCATTCATCCGGGTTGAAGAGGTTACGATCGACTTCAATGCTAAGATCAATTCCGTATCAGAAAACAAAACCTCACACGACACTGACCTCAGCGCGTCATTGGAAGCAAAAGGCGGTTGGGGGCCTGTTTCGGCGAGCCTGAAATGCAGCTATAGTGATAAGAAATCCACATCTTCTACTGATAAAGTAGAACGCACATATGCTCTGCAAATCCATGTCAGAGCCGTGCAGGATGAATTACCTGCCGGACTTGATAGGTTATTACACATCATCGAAAACAATATCGTGGAAACAAAGATCGCGGCACCCGCTTAAGCAATTTACGGGACACTTTCAGTTTGATAATGGGTGTCATCTTTGATGATTCCCTTTTCATTTTGAAAGAACATCAAAAATACAGGAAAATAATATGGTCGATCTAGGTGAAACAATCGGCTCCATGATGACTGGAGTGATAAAGGCACGCCGGATGGCAGATGAACAGACGGCTGCTCTCGCGGAGTATTACCGGTCACAGCCACTTTTGGCAAATCTTTCCGTCCCTCGCATCCGCATACCCGAACTTACCATTGAAATGCCCTTCACGATCGAGGATTTCTCTCGCAGTGGTGAACCCAATAGTGCTGAAATGGATTCGCTGATACAAGCCCTGGCTGAAATATTGGGTTCAACACTCAAAGAAAAAAAATTTAAGAACTCAGCTTTATTAACAACAAGTTTCAAGAAAGAACTCGAATCAAAGTTACAAAACAAAGGGATCTCTGTTGAATCAACCTCCGAAAAAATCATTGAAAAGGCAGTCAAGGACTCATTGGAAAACGCTGAAAGTGAAACCAACACACACTTACCGTCATTGGATCGCGTGTTCCTAGTAGACAAAGCGAAATCAGTAATTGCTTCTATGATTCGAACTAAACAAGCCGCGATTTCCAGTATCGAGGCCGGGATTTTGTCACAGGGAATCAAGGATCGGGCAAATGAAATGTCAGTGGTCAAGTTAAAAATCACCTTGAAAGAGGAAGGCCTTGAATGGATCACCCAGACCAGTGAAGCAGGCGTAGTCACCCGGACACTTCAGGAGCAATGATCTAATGCAGTTTATCCTTCGCGAAAAGCTCATGCAGCAGGCAGAGAAATTGACATCGGTAAGCAACCTCTACAAAGAGCAGGATTACCTTTTTGTCGATGCATATTTTTCGTGGCTCGAATCTGCTGAGAATGATCTTTCAAAACTCCGTTCTCCATTGACCATCCTACTTCAAGCAGAAAAAACAATGCTCAACTCAACAAGAGACGGTTATTTACCAGAGCATGTCCAGGCAGGAAGGAATTCATCAAAAATCCAACGAGCTTCAGCAGCCATGTCTTTAAATAGGGTATCCAAAGCAATTTATGAAAATATCGAAACGATCGATCAAGATATGAAACCCCTTAATGAGAGTTTATGTCAGGCTGTTGCAGTATTGGCTCAGATTTCACCGGAAATTTTTCAAAAGATCTCAGTGGATCAATCATCATCACAGCTTATATGGATGTCGCTTGGAAAAAAAAACGAAACCAGCCATATCTTCAATTATCTTAGTACCAGAATCGATTCTATCGACCGTGATTACCTTATGCTGGAAATCCTTCAAAAATTCGCAGGTAATACGGATAGCGCATCGTGAATACATACGCAAGTAATTAACGATGAAATAAAAAGAGAAATCAGATTAGCCTCTCTGTCTAATTCAGACTTCCCAACAACCGCTGTCTGGCGTTTTCGATGTGTCCGCGCATGGCTTCTCTGGCCTTAGCTGCATTTCGCTGGCGGAAAAGCACAGCCAGTTGGCGGTGCTCTTCCAGCGAGGGTGTCACATTGTGGTCACGTTTCCAGGCGGCAAAGTTGAACCGCGCTGCCACCTGGTGCAGGTGGACCAGGTAATCGCACAGGTAATGGTTTCCGGTCGCCTCAGCCAGGATCAGGTGGAACGCGTAGTCAAGATCCGCGACTTGGATGAAATCTCCCTTCGTGGCAGCCTCACCCTCTTGCAGAACCAGGTCATCCAACCGGTCCATTTGTGTTTCTGTTAATTTCACGCAGGCCAATTCCGCTGCGGTGGCGATGACCATGCTCATCGCATCCATGACCTCGACAAAATCGAACACGCTGAGCGGGGTCACCACCACGCCGTGATGCGGGATGATCTGCAGGAGCGACTGTTCCGCCAGGCGTTGAAAGGCTTCACGCAAAGGAGTGCGTCCCCAACCGTACTGCTTCATCAATGCTGCTTCGCTGACCGCCAGACCGGGTTCCAGTTCCAGGGTGAGGATGAGCCGGCGCAGCTCGTCCTCGATGCGGTCACTCTCTCGCGGTAGGCTAATCCTGGCAGCAGGCATGAGCAACTCCTTTTTCTAAAGATATTCATATTGTATACACTTTGTATATTGACTTCAAGTGCGGATGGTTGTATAGTGTGAAAATGACTCACGGGTATATTTTTGATATCAAGAAGTTTTCAATTAACGACGGCCCCGGTATTCGCACCACGGTCTTTCTCCAGGGCTGCCCGTTGGACTGCCCGTGGTGCCACAACCCCGAAGGCCGCCCAACCAAACCTGTGTTGATGTACCGCGCCAACCGCTGCACCTTATGCGGAGAATGTGTCAATGTATGCAAACACGATGCCATCCACATCAACGGGCAAATCCTCACCGATCGTAACGGATGTACCAATTGTGGAAAGTGCACCGAAGTTTGCTATACCGGCGCGCGTGAAATATCAGGCTGCCGCGTCAGCGTGGATGAGGTCGTGGCACAGGTCGAACGCGATATACCTTTCTATGAGCAGTCCGGCGGCGGAGTGACCTTCAGCGGCGGCGAGCCGATGATGCAGCCGCGCTTCCTCAAGAAACTGCTGCATGCCTGCCGCGAGGCCGGCATCCACACCGCCGTAGATACCTCGGGCTGCTGCAGTTGGGATGATCTGGATGATATCCGCGCCTTGACCGATCTCTTCCTCTACGATCTCAAACTCTTGGATGAGACTTGCCACCGCGAAGTCATCGGCGTCTCGAACCGGCAGATCCTAGAAAACCTCAAACGCCTCAGTGCTGCCGGAGCTGCACTGTACATCCGTATCCCGCTAATCCCCGGCATCAACGACGATGAAACCAACCTGCGCCAGACTGGGGAATTCATCTCCAGGCTGAATGGTATCACTGGTGTTGAAGTTATGGGATACCACGAGATTGGCCTGGCCAAGTATCAGGCGCTGGATCTGCCGTACCGGTTGAAAGAGACCCATCCCCCCTCCGCAGTGCAGATGCATCAGGCAGCTTCTTCATTTAAATGTATCGGAATACCGGTTAAAGTCAGTTAGGAGCATGAATGGAAGCAAAAGATAATCCCAATAATACAGCGCGAATCAACTCCTTGCGCCGCCAATCCCTTGAAGCGGTCGAGAGCCTGTCGAGTGAGCGCGCCGAGCTGCTGACCGATTTCTACAGCCGGGAAACTGGCGAGCATTCCATCCCCGTGCAGCGCGCACTGGCGTTTGCGTACCTGCTGGAGCACAAAACCATTGCCATTCAACCCGGAGAATTGATCGTCGGCGAGAAGGGTGACCGCGCCAAGGCTGCCCCCACCTTCCCTGAACTGTGCTGCCACAGCTTGGAAGATCTCGACATCCTCGATTCGCGTCCACTGACCTCGTTCAAGGTGTCAGCGCAGGTACGGCGGGCATATGAAGAAAAGGTCATCCCCTTCTGGCAGGGCAAGACCATGCGCGATCGTCTCTTTGATGAAATGAGTCCCGAATGGTTGGACGCCTACGCGGCTGGCATATTTACCGAGTTCATGGAGCAGCGCGCTCCCGGTCACACCGTGCTTGACGACAAGATCTATCACAACGGCATGCTCGACTTCCAGGCACGTATCGAAGAAAGCCAGGCCAGGTTGGATTTTAAAAATGACCCGGAAGCGAAGGATAAGCGGGAAGAACTGAAGGCGATGAAGATCACCGCTTCCGCACTGATCCGCTTCAGCGAACGCTTCAGCCAGCTTGCCGGAGAGATGGCCGCCGCGGAAAAAGACGCTCAACGTCGCGCCGAGCTGCAAAAGATCGCCGATGTCTGCGCGCATATTCCCGCCCACGCCCCGCGCGACTTCCACGAGG
>CAYWCH010000029.1:10514-15242 GCA_964456715.1 uncultured Anaerolinea sp.
GCACTGCAGTATTACTGGTTCGTTCACCTTGGCGTGACCACCGAGCTCAACACCTGGGATGCCTACTGCCCCGGTCACCTCGACCAGCACCTGCAACCCTTCTACGAAGCAGGGATCGCTGAGGGCTCGCTTACCCGCGAATCCGCCAAAGAACTGTTAAGCTGCCTGTGGATAAAATTCAACAATCAGCCGGCTCCCCCCAAGGTGGGTGTCACAGCCGCTGAGAGCGGCACTTACACAGATTTCGCCCAGATCAACCTCGGCGGCCTGCGCCCTGATGGTTCGGACGGGGTCAACCCGGTCACCTTCCTCATGCTCGACGTGATCGAAGACATGCGCCTGCTGCAGCCTTCCACCAGTATCCAGGTGAGCGAGCAGAGTCCGGACGCGTTTATCAAGCGCGCCGCTCAGATCATCAAAACCGGTTTCGGTCAGCCCTCGGTATTTAACTCTGATCTCATCGTGCGTGAACTGATGCGGATGGGCAAGAGCGCGATCGATGCCCGCTGCGGCGGCTCCTCAGGCTGCGTGGAAGTGGGCGCTTTTGGCAAGGAGAACTACAACCTTACCGGTTACTTCAACCTGCCCAAGGTGCTTGAGATCACCCTGCATGATGGTTTCGACCCGCGTACCGGCAAGCAGCTTGGGCTTCACACAGGCGACGCACGCAGATTAAAGAGTTTCGACGATCTCTTCAAAGCATTCGAAGTTCAGTTAAATCACTTTATCGATATCAAGATCCGCGGCAATACGATCATTGAACGTCTCTACGCGGAATACATGCCTGCCCCCTTCCTCTCACTGCTGACTGACGATTGCATCACCAACGGTAAAGATTATCACAGCGGCGGCGCGCGGTATAACACCAGTTACATCCAGGGTGTCGGCCTGGGCACGATAACTGACGCGCTTTCCGCTCTAAAGGTGCACGTCTTCGACCAAGCCGATTTCAGCATGGACGAGATGTTGACGATGCTCGACTCAGATTTCAAGGGCAGCGAACGTAAACGTCAGTTCCTGCTCAACCGAACCCCAAAATATGGCAATGACGACGATGCCGCCGACGACCTGACGGTGCGCACCTTCGAGGCTTACTTCAAAGCCATTGATGAACGTCCCAACGCCAGGGGCGGCGAATATCACATTAACCTGCTGCCCACAACATGCCATATCTACTTCGGCTCGGTCACCGGTGCCACCCCTGATGGCCGTCTGGCCGGCAAACCGCTTTCGGAGGGCGTCTCCCCTGTCCAGGGTGCGGACCGGCACGGCCCCACAGCCGTGGTCCGTTCAGTGGCCAAGATGGACCAGGTGCGCACCGGCGGAACACTGCTCAACCAAAAGTTCACTCCGCAGGTGCTTGCCAGTGATGAAGGGCTCAACGGTCTGGTGGGTTTGATCCGCGGATATTTCAAGCTTAACGGGCACCATATCCAATTTAACGTGGTCGATGCTGCCACGCTGCGTGCTGCCCAGTCCAACCCGGAGCAATACCGCAGCCTCATCGTCCGTGTGGCCGGATACAGCGACTACTTCTGCGATTTAAGCAAGGAGCTGCAAGACGAAATCATCACCCGCACTGCGTTCGAAAGATTATGACCTTATCCCCCCCGCAGGATTGGCTTCAGTGAAATGCAAACGCCATTTTCTCATCAGAAATGGCGTTTCTCTTGTTTGTAATCAGGAACAAAATTGTTTCAATGAATGAACTAAGGATTGATCTTCCAAATACTGTTATCGACTAATATCTGATGATCAGCAAAGATCAAAAGATCATCCACCACGTGGTCTTTCAAAAATTGATGCAATGAGAAATCTTTATTCCGACGCAGATCAACATAATAGACATGTTCATAATGTGCAGACAATAATGGTAAAACTGGCCGGCTGTAAGAAGACCCAATAACGACAATACTCCGATCAGATCCATTCTCCGATCGAAAATCCACAAACGGCGCCGGGTTATTGCCATAATAAAAGCCGTAGTGATTTTCGTAGGGTAGATTTGTATAAACGCCTGCAAGGTAATCATCCCTGAGATTGAAATCGAATTCTTCGTTGTTTTTATATACCTTAAAGGCTGGTTGCGAAGTAACCGGTACGCTGAATGAATCCGGCTGGATTGGGTATAGCGACCGCCTGGCGTAAGAACCCAAAAACTCGATATTGGGAAAGACCAGTATATTATCCGTATTCAGTTTGGGTGAAATATCCGGATATCCCTTGGCAACCAAATCGTAAACCTTATCATAGGCGTAAATCGCTCCATGGACACTCATGTGGTGATCGGTATGGTAATAGAAATATGAATCCTCATCAAAGCTGGAAAGCATCATAGTGCTGATAGACAATTTTTCTGGTGCAATACTCGCAAAGTAACTCCAGGCCTTACCTTGATCAGCATCCTGAAATATCCAGTTAATGGATGGAAAGGTGAATGAGCCAGTTTTTGATGATAAAACAAGTAAAAATGTATATCCGGATATAACTCAATGAGTGTATTCAATCCTTCTGCTTTTGTATTTATCTGCTTTTTTACATTTTTCGAAAAGGTATTTGGTTCTGGTAGAAGTTTGGAACCATCACGCATCACATATAACCGTGACTGCATATCGGCTGGGATTGCTTTGTCAGGTAAAAATGAATAGGCTATTGAAATTGAAACCCGGTCAACAGCCTTGGCCGTAAGGATGCCAGAGAAACGCAATGGGAATTGATCCGAAGCTGATTGTTCAATAATCCGTTGAAATGATTTCCCAGATATCTGTATATACAACAAATCACTTTGCCCGGAATCCTCCTTCTGATCATTGATATTTGTTACCAAGGCACCTTCCCTGAACGAGATTGCGGGGAAAACTTTCAAAAATCGCCCTTCAGCAAGTGATTTTTGCGTATCGACAGGTCCACGAACGATCCAATATACCGGAACAACCAGTAGCAACAGATAGAAAATGGTCAGGGTCAGGTTTTGGAGTCCATTTGTTTTCATGTTCAAAGCCCTAAAACCTTCCATAAACAAAGGCATTGTAGCCATTGGAAATCAGGTAAAAAACCGTTAAAACAAAAATCAATAAATAAAGTACATCAAACAACACTCGGAAAACCTCTCCCTTTGCGATGGCCTTTTTTTGGAGATTCGCCAGGATCGGTGTTGATAGGAAAATGGCAAGGATCATGATCGGAGCATAGAATAAAATTTCCCTGGTCCGCAGCGTCTCAGCCTTGCTCCAACCATTCAGACCAATCAGTGTTTTAAAGAAAATTCCCCACCTGGGTATGGCTGATATTTTGAAGAACACCCAACCGATAAGCAGCAGCACAGTTGTATAAAGATGCTGCACGAAAGCAGGTAGTTTGGTCAGTTTCTTCCCCCACCCGCTTGCCTCGATGGCTAGGATCAAACCAAAATATCCGCCCCAGATAATGAAATTCCAGTCAGATCCATGCCACAGCCCTGTAATCAGGAAAACGAGTAATAAATTGGTTTGTTGTCGAAGAAATTTTTCCCGCCTGCGGATGAATTCCAAAGGGATAAAGAGGTAAGTCCTGAACCAGTTGATGAGCGACATGTGCCAACGCCGCCAAAATTCGGTGATGCTCTTGCTGATGTATGGATAATTGAAATTCTCCGGCAGGGTAAATCCGAGCATTCGGCCCAGGCCAATGGCCATGTCAGAGTATCCCGAAAAATCGAAGTAAATCTGCAACGCGTAAGCGATCAGTCCAAACCAGGCGACGCCGGCTCCGATTTCATATAACGGTTTATTGAAGACGTTGTTTGCCGCTACAGCAAGGCTGTCTGCGATTATGATCTTCTTGGCCAGTCCAGCAATGAACCTTCTGGCTCCTTCCATCATTCCCAACATGTCCAGTCGGGCGGGAGTCGTCAGCTCGCCATTCACCTCCCCAAATCGGGTAATGGGACCCTGAATGAGTTTGGGGAACATGACGAAATAAGCAGTCAACTTAATGGGATTTTTCTCAGCTTTTACTAATCCACGATAAACATCCACCAGATAGGATATCGCCGAGAAGGTCAAATATGAGAGTCCTAAAATTAATGTTATGGAAGAGAAATCAGTTTCGCGATGGAGCAATTTTGAAATGACCGAACCAAAAAAACCAGGATGTTTGCAAAAAACCAGACCGAACAGATCCAGGCTGACCCCGATCCAGAGAATGATCCTGCCGCCAATCCGATTCTCCTTCTCGATCAAGCTGCCTACCAGCAGACCGCAAATATAATTTAGTAAAATGACAGCGATCAACTGAGGAAGATGATTCGGGTCCATCCAGACGAAAAAGACGAGAGACGCAAGTACCAAAACACCATTCCGCCACGGACGCGAGCGGAAGAGGTAATACAGGATCAAAGTGATCGGTAAAAATATGAATATAAAGGTAACGCTGGCCAGTGACAATGAATCTTCCTCGCTGAATATCTTGGAATTTTTTTCCACCAGGTCAGGTGCTTGAGGAGGCAACGATACTCTATTATAGCGGTATATTAAACTGAAAAGGCCTATCCTTTCGGACAGGCCTTGCGGTTATTCAAGCTCGAACGCTCCGGTGTATAGCTGGTAATACTTGCCTTTTTGATCGATCAATTCCTCGTGATCGCCGCGCTCGATGATCACGCCGTGGTCCAGAACCATGATAACGTTTGCATTCTGCACAGTGGAAAGCCGGTGCGCAATCACGAACACGGTTCGTCCGTGCATCAGC